>NZ_JBITRU010000015.1:0-192337 GCF_044540255.1 Streptomyces sp. NPDC086080 | reverse complement strand
CGGTTACATTCCGAACCCGGAAGCTAAGCCTTACAGCGCCGATGGTACTGCAGGGGGGACCCTGTGGGAGAGTAGGACGCCGCCGAACAATCATTCAAAGGGTTGGACCCGGAACTTCGATTCCGGGTCCAACCCTTTTTTGTTGGGCGTCACGTGAAGTTCACGTTGCGCAACGAGCATCCCTCACATGGGTACTGCTGCACTGCTCAGGGCCGCCGGAGTCGGCCTCGGTGACGAGGTCGTCGTACCTGCCTTCGGCAACGTGGAAGTCGCCGAGGCCGTGATGACGGCCGGGGCGCTGCCGGTCTTCGCCGACATAGACCCGGCGACCTACTGCCTGGAGCCGGCCGCGGTGGAGGCGGCCACAACTCCGCGGACGGCTGCCGTCGTTGTCGTCCATCGTTTCGGCCGGCCCGCCGATCTCGGGCGGTTGCACGACCTCGGCCGACGGCACGGGCTGCTGGTGCTGGAACAGCGGGAGCCCGAGCAACTCGAGGCGCCGTACGAGGAGATGGCTCAGCGGCGTGAGCGGGCCGCCTTCCTCGACGCAAGACTGAGGGGCGTGCGCACGCCCGAAGGCGGCGTCGGGCACACCTATCAGCAGTACGTCGTACGCGTGCCGGGGAACGGACGGCCCGACCGGGACGCCTTCGCACGGGCCGTACGGGCCAGGGGAGTTGAGTGCCGGATACCGGTGAAGACACCTGTGCACCGGCTGCCCGGATTCCGGCAGTGCGTGTCCCTGCCCGAGACCGAGCGGGCCGCCGACGAAACCCTGGCGCTTCCGGTGGATGCCTCCTTGACCAAGAGGGAAATGCAGCGGATCGCGTCCGCGTGCAATGCGCTGGGCGGGCTGCTGCAACCGGCGCTCTGAGCGCGGTTGGGAGCACGGTCGCGTTCGGGGTATGATCTATCCCGTTGCCGCGAGGGAAGCCTCGTAAGAGGCAACAGGCCCCTATAGCTCAGTCGGTAGAGCGTCTCCATGGTAAGGAGAAGGTCAACGGTTCGATTCCGTTTGGGGGCTCGTGCAGAAAGGCCCCGCCCCTTCGGGCGGGGCCTTTTTTCTGCCCTCGGGCAGGGCATCCGCTAATCCTTGTGCGGGACCGGCAGGCGCATGGCCAGAATGGCCATGTCGTCGGACGGCGCGTCGGAGGCGAAGCGTTCCACGGCGCGCATGATGCGGGCCGCCACCGCGCCGGCCGTCAGGCCCGTACAGGTCGTCAGGACCTCGGCGAGGCCGTCGTCCCCCAGCATCCGGGGGCCCTCACGGCGCTCCGTGACGCCGTCGGTGACGCAGAGAAGCACATCGCCGGGATCGAGGGTGACCGTCTGCTCGTACAGCTCCAGGTCCTCCAGCACACCGAGGAGCGGCTGGGGGTCGGCGGCCGGCTCGACCGTGCCGTCCTGGCGGAGACGGAGCGGAAGGGGATGGCCGGCGCAGACCACCTTGAGTTCCGCGCTGCCGTCCTCCTGGGGGCGCATCTCGCCGTAGAGGAGGGTGAGGAAGCGGCTGCGGGCGCCCTCGTCGAGGATGGCGGAGTTGAGGCGCTCCAGCACCGCCGGGCCGCTCAGACCTTCCCGGGCCAGCAGGCGGAGCGCGTGCCGGGCGAGGCCGGTGACGGCCGCCGCGTTCGGTCCCGTACCGCAGACATCGCCGATGGCGAAGCCATAGGCGCCGTCGCTGATCGGGAACAGGTCGTAGAAGTCGCCGCCGACCTCATTGCCCTCGCCGGCCGCGCGGTAGATGACCTCCACCTCCACACCGTCGATCGTCGGCAGCTCCGGCGGCAGGAGACTGCGCTGAAGGGACTGGCTGATGGCGGTGCGCTCGGAGTAGAGGCGGGCGTTGTCCAGAGCCAGGGCGGCCCGCCGGGAGAGGTCTTCGGCGAGTTCCAGTATCTCCTGGCGGAAGTGCTCGTCGGTCGGCTTGCCCAGCGTCAGCATGCCGATGACGCGGTTGCGGGCGACCAGAGGAAGGACCACCGTCTCGCCGCCGACCGCGGAGGCCGTGGCGAGGGTCGGGCCGATGCCCGTCGTGATCCGGGTCGGGCCGCCACTGAGGCCGAGACTGCGCATGGAGGTGCGCAGGGCAGCCTGGTGGGCGACCTCCGCCGGCGCCGACCAGACACGGGCGCCGGGGGTGGGGACCGGGTCGGGCGGGGCGATCTTCGACAGCAGGGACTTGATGCCGTCGATCAGCTCCTCGTCCTCGTGGAGCACGTAGGAGAGATAGGGCTCGGAGGCCTGGTCGGCGATCGTGTAGACGGCGCACCACGTGGCGAGGGTCGGAACCGTCATCTGGGCCATCAGGGCCAGGGTCTGGTCCCGGTCGAGCGTGCCGGCCAGCAGGTCGGAGGCCTCCACCAGGAAGCTGAGCGAGCCGCGGCGCAGCCGCTCCAGTTCACCCAGGCGGGCCGACTCGACCGCGAGCGCGATACGGTCCGCCGCGAACTGCAGGCGCAGTGCCTCCTCGTTGGAGTACCGGCCGGGCGCCTCGGCGGCGACGCCGAGGGAGCCGGTGAGGCGGCCCTCGACCTTCAGCGGGACGGTGACGACCGAGCGCATGCCGGTGCTGTTGAGAAGGGGCACCGCGCCGGAGACGGCGGTGAGGTCCTCGTGGACGGCCGGCATGCGGGCGGAGCCGTAGCGGCCGGGGCCCGCCTCGACGGGGACGCGGGCGAAGCGCTGGCGGGCCGAGGGGAGGCCGGTGGAGGCGCGGACTTCCAGTTCGGTCTCGTCGTCGGTGGCGAGGAGCAAGAAGGCGGAGTCGCCGTCGAGCATGTCACGGGCGCGTTCCACCGTGCGCTGGAGCAGGCCGTCGAGGTCGTCCGGTGCGGGGGAGCCGATGAAGACCTCGAACGGGTCGGTGCTCTGGCCCTCGGAGCCGCCGGACGAGTCGGACGCGGGACCGCGCAGGGGCGTCTGCAGAACCGCTCGTTCGTGGTCCCGTACGAGCAGACAGACCGTTGACGGTTCTCCCTGGGTGTCGCGGACCCGCAGGTGGGAGGCGTACACCGGGATGACCCGGCCGTGGGCGCCCCTGATGCCGTAGCTGCCCTCCCAGCGGGAGAGCTGGAGCGCGTCGGCGATGCCGGTGCCGGTGCCGGGCGTGTGCGGCCAGGCCGCGAGGTCGGTGAGCGGCTTGCCGGTGACCTGCTCGGCGGAGTAGCCGAAGAGCTCCTCCGCGTCCTCGTTCCAGGCGCTGATGGAGCCGGCCCGGTCGATCTGGACGACGGCCACCCGGACCCGGGTGTCGGCGAGCGGGAGAAGATGGGCGGGCAGGGAGGGGCCGGCGGACCGGGCGCCGACGGGCCGCTCGGGAAGGTCGAGCTGGAACCACACGGTCTTGTGGGTGGGTGTGTACTCCACGCCCCAGTGCCCGGCCAGCGCCGCGCACAGCTGGAGGCCGCGGCCGCCCTCGCGGTCGGGACTGCCCATATTGACGGGTGAGCCCTGGAGTGGGACCTCGCGCTCGGGATACCGGTCGGCCACCTCGATCCGCACGCCGTCGTCGCTGCGCAGACAGAGCAGGTCGGCGGAGGTACCGGCGTGCACGACGGCGTTGGTCACCAGCTCGCTGGTGAGCACCACGGCGTCGTCGACGATGTCGCCGAAGCCCCAGCCCTGCAGGGTGTCGCGGACGAAGGAGCGGGCGCTCGCGACCGATCGCCCGAGAGGCTCGAAGCTGGCGGCCGCGCGCGCGGTGATCACAGAACTCCCCATGTGTCGGCGGCCCCTGCCCCTCCATGCCCGATGTCCCGGCTCGCTCGGTACAGGGTAGTCGGCCAGGGGATCGGTGTTCAGGGGTATCCCCCCTGCGTCCATCGGAGAGATACCCCTGAACACCGACACGACGCTTCTCGCGTCACACGTCGGCTGAATGATCCTCGAGCGATTCGAGAGGCCGCCGGACCGGTGTGACGCCCGCGTGACCCTCGATGTTCCGCTCGCCCCGACGGTCCGCTGTTCGCCGGACCGGACTCCGTGCGGCGAAGGACAAGCCTTGGCCGGCTGCTCAACGAGGAGCGGCGTTGTGAGTTACGGTCATAGGTCGGCACGGTGGAACACTGGGCAGGCTTTCCTGTTGTACGTCCGGGTGGGGCGAGTACCGGCCGCCCCCGGTGGGCAGCAGCCGGAAAACGGTGCGGCACACGGGTCAGGCCGGGCGGCAGTACGGGAAAGCGGCATCAACCGGACCGCCGAGCGTGGTGGCATCCAGGAACAGCGGTAACGGTCGACCCCTGCGGGAGGGACACAGTGGAGTCTGGCGCAGCGACGCGGGGCACGAAGACGACGCGCGCGAAAGGCGGACAGTCCCTGAGCAAGCCGGGAAGGGCGCGGGGCGGGACCACCACGGTGGACACGGCCTCCCTGAACCGGTTGATGACGGCCCTGGTGGCGATGCGGGACGGCAACTTCCGCAAGCGGCTCACGGTGTCCGGCGACGGCGTGATGTCGGAGATCGCGGCGGTCTTCAACGAGGTGGCCGACCGCAATCTCCACCTGACGGGCGAGCTGGCGCGGGTGCGCCGCATGGTCGGCCGTGAGGGAAAACTCACGGAGCGGCTGGAGACGGGCGCCTCCCAGGGGTCCTGGGCGACCGCGATCGACCACTCGAACGCGCTCGTGGACGACCTCGTACGGCCGGTCTCCGAGGTCAGCCGGGTGCTGTCGGCGGTGGCCGAGGGTGATCTGTCGCCGCGTATGGAGCTGCGGACACAGGCGCCGGACGGGACGGGGCATCCGCTGCGGGGCGAGTTCCTGAAGGTCGCGCGGACCGTGAACAACCTGGTCGACCAGCTGTCGACCTTCACCGACGAGGTCACGCGTGTGGCCAGTGAGGTCGGTACCGAGGGCAAGCTGGGCGGCCAGGCCCAGGTGCGGGGGATGTCCGGTTCGTGGAAGGACCTGACGGACTCCGTCAACACCATGGCCGAGCGGCTGACGGCGCAGGTGCGCGACATCGCGCTGGTGACGACGGCCGTCGCGCGCGGTGACCTGTCACGCAAGGTCACCGTGCATGTCGAGGGCGAGATGCTGGAGCTGAAGAACACCGTCAACACGATGGTGGACCAGCTCTCCGCGTTCTCCTCCGAGGTGACCCGCGTCGCCCGCGAGGTGGGCACCGAGGGTGCCCTGGGCGGCCAGGCGCAGGTGCCCGGGGTGGACGGGGTGTGGAAGGAGCTCACGGACTCCGTCAACACCATGGCCGGGAATCTCACGGCGCAGGTGCGCGGCATCGCCGAGGTGACGACCGCGGTGGCCAGCGGTGATCTGTCGCGGAAGGTGACGGTACCGGCGCGCGGCGAGGTCGCCCAGCTCGCCGAGACGATCAACCAGATGACCGAGACGCTGCGGATCTTCGCCGACGAGGTCACCCGCGTCGCCAACGAGGTCGGGGCCGAGGGACGGCTGGGCGGTCAGGCGAACGTGCCGGGGGCGGCGGGTACGTGGAAGGACCTGACGGACTCCGTCAACACGGTGTTCCGGAACCTGACCACCCAGGTGCGGGACATCGCGGCGGTGACGACGGCGGTCGCCAATGGTGATCTGTCGCAGAAGGTCACCGTGGACGTGGCCGGCGAGATGCTGGAGCTGAAGAACACCGTCAACACGATGGTGGACCAGCTGTCCGCGTTCGGCGCGGAGGTCACGCGGGTGGCGCGGGAGATCGGCGTCGAGGGTGAGCTCGGCGGCCAGGCGCAGGTGCCGGGGGCGGCGGGTACGTGGAAGGACCTGACGGACTCCGTCAACACGGCGTTCCGCAACCTCACCGGACAGGTGAGGAACATCGCCCAGGTGACGACGGCGGTCGCCAACGGTGACCTGTCGCAGAAGGTCACCGTGGACGTCTCCGGCGAGATGCTCCAGCTGAAGAACACCGTGAACACGATGGTGGACCAGCTGTCGAGCTTCGCCGACCAGGTCACGCGGATGGCCCGGGACGTGGGCACCGAGGGCCGGCTGGGCGGTCAGGCGCGCGTGGACGGTGTGTCGGGCACATGGAAGGAACTCACCGACTCCGTCAACTCCATGGCGTCGAATCTGACCGGTCAGGTCCGCAACATCGCGCAGGTCACGACGGCCGTCGCGCGCGGTGACCTGTCGCAGAAGATCGATGTGGACGCGCGCGGGGAGATCCTCGAGCTGAAGAACACCATCAACACGATGGTGGACCAGCTGTCGAGCTTCGCCGACCAGGTCACGCGGGTGGCGCGCGAGGTGGGTACGGAGGGCCGCCTCGGCGGTCAGGCACAGGTGCCCGGGGTCGCGGGTGTGTGGCGGGACCTCACGGACTCCGTGAACGGCATGGCGTCCAATCTGACCGGTCAGGTCCGCAACATCGCCCAGGTGGCGACGGCGGTGGCGCGCGGTGACCTGTCGCAGAAGATCACCGTGGACGCGCGCGGGGAGATCCTCGAGCTCAAGAACACGCTGAACACGATGGTGGACCAGCTGTCGTCGTTCGCCGAAGAGGTCACGCGGGTGGCGCGCGAGGTGGGTACAGAGGGCATCCTCGGCGGTCAGGCCGAGGTGCAGGGTGTCTCCGGCACCTGGAAGGACCTCACGCAGTCGGTGAACGGCATGGCGAACAACCTGACCCTGCAGGTGCGCAACATCGCCGAGGTCACCACCGCGGTCGCCAAGGGCGATCTGTCGAAGAAGATCACCGTTGACGCCAAGGGCGAGATCCTCGAGCTGGTCACGACCGTCAACACGATGGTGGACCAGCTGTCGTCGTTCGCCGAGCAGGTGACCCGGGTGGCCCGTGAGGTGGGCACCGAGGGCATCCTGGGCGGTCAGGCGCACGTGCCGGGCGTCACGGGCATCTGGAAGGACCTGAGCGACAACGTCAACCTGATGGCCAAGAACCTGACCACTCAGGTGCGCAACATCTCGCAGGTCTCCGCCGCCGTCGCCAGCGGCGACCTGACGCGGCAGGTCAGCATCGAGGCGCGCGGTGAGGTGGCGCAGCTCGCCGACACCATCAACACCATGGTGAAGACGCTGAGCGCGTTCGCCGAGCAGGTCACCAAGGTGGCTCGTGAGGTGGGTACGGACGGCATCCTGGGCGGTCAGGCGCATGTGCCGGGTGTGGCGGGGACCTGGAAGGACCTCACCGAGTCGGTGAACGGCATGGCGTCCAATCTGACCGGCCAGGTGCGCAACATCGCCATGGTGACGACGGCCATCGCCAAGGGTGACCTGACGAAGAAGATCGACATCGATGCGCGCGGGGAGATCCTCGAGCTGAAGACGACCATCAACACGATGGTCGACCAGCTGTCGAGCTTCGCCGACCAGGTCACGCGGGTGGCCCGTGAGGTGGGCACCGAGGGGCAACTGGGCGGGCAGGCCCGGGTGCGTGATGTCGACGGCACCTGGCGGGACCTGACCGAGTCGGTCAACGAGATGGCCGGGAATCTCACCCGGCAGGTGCGTGCCATCGCGCGGGTCGCGACCGCGGTGACCCGCGGTGACCTGAACCTGAAGATCGATGTGGACGCGTCCGGGGAGATTCAGGAACTCCAGGACTACATCAACAAGATGATCGCCAACCTGCGTGACACCACGATCGCCAACAAGGAGCAGGACTGGCTCAAGGGCAATCTCGCCCGTATCTCGGCGCTGATGCAGGGCCGCCGCGATCTGGACGACGTGGCCTCGTTGATCATGAGCGAGCTGACGCCGGTGGTGTCCGCGCAGCACGGTGCCTTCTTCGTCGCGGTGCCGCTGGTCGACGGCGAGGACCTGACCGCCGCCGCCGACGACCAGTTCGAGCTGCGCATGCTGGGCTCGTACGGGTACTGCATGGGGTCCATGCCGACGTCCTTCCAGCCGGGTGAGGGACTCATCGGGACGGCCGCCGTGGAGAAGCGCACGATCCTGGTGGAGGACGCGCCCAGCGGCTATCTGAAGATCTCCTCGGGGCTCGGGGAGGCGCCCCCGGCGCAGGTGATCGTGCTTCCGGTGGTGTTCGAGGGGAAGGTGCTCGGCGTCATCGAGCTGGCGTCGTTCACGCCGTTCACGGCGATCCAGAAGGACTTCCTCAATCAGATCGCCGAGATGATCGCCACCAGCGTCAACACCATCTCGGTCAACACGAAGACCGAGCGGCTGCTGGCCCAGTCCCAGGAGCTGACCGAGCAACTGCGCGAGCGGTCGGCGGAGTTGGAGCAGCGGCAGAAGGCGCTGCAGGCGTCCAACGCCGAACTGGAGGAGAAGGCCGAGCTGCTGGCCCGGCAGAACCGGGACATCGAGGTGAAGAACACCGAGATCGAGGAGGCGCGGCAGGTTCTGGAGGAGCGTGCCGAACAGCTCGCGGTGTCCATGCGCTACAAGAGCGAGTTCCTGGCGAACATGTCGCACGAGCTGCGTACGCCGCTCAACTCACTGCTGATTCTGGCCAAGTTGCTCGCCGACAACGCCGACGCGAACCTGTCCCCGAAGCAGGTCGAGTTCGCCGAGACCATCCACGGTGCCGGGTCCGACCTGCTCCAGCTCATCAACGACATCCTCGATCTGTCGAAGGTCGAGGCGGGCAAGATGGACGTCTCCCCGACGCGTATCGCGCTGGTCCAGCTCGTCGACTACGTGGAGGCCACGTTCCGGCCACTGACCGCGGAGAAGGGGCTGGACCTGTCCGTACGGGTCTCCCCGGAGCTGCCGGCCACCCTGCACACCGACGAGCAGCGGTTGCTGCAGGTGCTGCGGAACCTGCTGTCCAACGCGGTGAAGTTCACCGACTCCGGATCGGTCGAGCTGGTCATCCGGCCCGCCCGTGACGACGTGCCGCAGGCCATCCGGGAGCAGTTGCTGGAGGCCGGTTCGCTGACCGACCCGGACGCGGACCTGATCGCGTTCTCGGTGAGCGACACGGGCATCGGTATCGCGGCCGGCAAGATGAGGGTGATCTTCGAGGCGTTCAAGCAGGCCGACGGCACCACCAGCCGCAAGTACGGCGGTACGGGGCTGGGGTTGTCCATCTCGCGGGAGATCGCCCAGTTGCTCGGCGGTGAGATCCACGCCCAGAGCGAGCCGGGCCGGGGCTCCACCTTCACGCTGTATCTGCCGCTGCACCCCAGCGAGCTGCCGCCGCACGGCTATGTCGCCCAGCCCATGCCGGCGCTGGAGGCCGGGGATCTGGTGGCGTCGGACGAGCCGGCCGCGGCGGAGCCCGAGGCGCCGGCGGAGGTGAAGCCGTACCGGGACGGCCGGAACGGGACGGCGGCGCTCTTCCGGCGCAGCCGCAGGATCACGCCCAGGCCGGAGCCGCGGCCCTCGGCCGAGCCGGAGCAGTGGCCGGGCGTGGAGCAGCAGGAGCCGGAGCCCCGGACGTCGCGCCGGAACATCCGCTTCGGCGGGCAGAAGGTGCTGATCGTCGACGACGACATCCGCAACGTCTTCGCGCTCACCAGCGTTCTGGAGCAGCACGGTCTGTCCGTGCTGTACGCGGAGAACGGCCGCGAGGGCATCGAGGTGCTGGAGCAGCACGACGACGTGGCGGTGGTGTTGATGGACATCATGATGCCCGAGATGGACGGGTACGCCACGACCACGGCGATCCGCCGGATGCCGCAGTTCGCCGGCCTGCCGATCATCGCGCTCACCGCCAAGGCGATGAAGGGGGACCGGGAGAAGGCGATCGAGTCGGGCGCCTCCGACTACGTGACCAAGCCGGTCGACCCCGATCACCTGCTGTCGGTGATGGACCAGTGGATGCGGGGGGAGTGAGGGCGGCGGCGTCCGGAGGGCGCGCGGACGGCACGCGAAGGTCGGTGGGTACCCGGAGATGCCGATGCGGTGCATGCGACGCCGTGTAGAAGGACGGGATTCGGGGAACCTTCTGGTCTCCCGCCGCGTTTCTGCTACGTGCACAGTGACATCACGGTGACAGGGTGTGGCGGCAGGCGGGGTGCGGCTACGATGACCGGCACAAGGACGGACGGCGCCAGGGAGTCGTCCCCTGGGGTGGTACTCACAGGTGCGGCCCCAGGTCTTGCGGACAGGGGAGGCCCCACGCCGGGGCGAGGAGGGCGGGCCATGGTGCAGAAGGCCAAGATCCTCCTGGTCGATGACCGGCCGGAGAATCTGCTCGCGCTGGAGGCGATCCTCTCGGCGCTCGATCAGACGCTGGTGCGGGCATCGTCCGGGGAGGAAGCGCTCAAGGCACTGCTCACGGACGACTTCGCGGTCATTCTGCTGGACGTCCAGATGCCGGGCATGGACGGGTTCGAGACGGCCGCGCACATCAAGCGCCGGGAGCGGACCCGGGACATTCCGATCATCTTCCTGACCGCGATCAACCATGGACCGCACCACACCTTCCGTGGGTACGCGGCCGGTGCGGTCGACTACATCTCCAAGCCGTTCGATCCGTGGGTGCTGCGCGCGAAGGTCTCGGTCTTCGTCGAGCTGTACATGAAGAACTGCCAGCTGAGGGAGCAGGCGTCGCTGCTGCGCCTCCAGTTGGAGGGTGGCGAGAAGGACGCCGGTGAGGTGAAGGAGCCGGCGGGGCTGCTCGCCGAACTCTCCGCTCGGCTCGCGGCCGTGGAGGAGCAGGCCGAGGCGCTGACCAAGCAGCTGGGCGACGATTCGACGGACGCGGCCGCGGTGGCCACGGCAGCCCATCTGGAGCGCAAGCTCACGGGGTTGCGGCGCGCGCTGGACGCCCTGGAACCGGGGACCGGCAGCGCTTCGTCGGTGCCGTCACAGAACTGACCCCGGTGGCACGGGTCTTGTCCGGACTCCGGAAACGGCCGGTGCTGAGGGAGTGTCAGCGGCCGGTCCTGAAGGGGTGTCGGGGGAGCTCGCGCCGCGTCCTGCGGCGTCAGCTTCGCGCCCCGGCGAGGACGACACGAACGGGTGAAGCATCCGTCACGCGTGTCCCCTGCGGTCTCCACCGGTAACCTCACACCCATGGCCTCACGTCCCTCCGCAGCCAAGAAGCCGCCCGCGAAGAAGGCGGCCGCTTCCGCGAAGGCTCCGGCGAAGAAGGCCGCTGCCAAGAAAGCCCCGGCGAGGAAGGCTCCCGCCAAGAAGGCCGCGCCGAAGAAGCCCGCACCCGCACCGGCCCCGAACCCGACCAGCGGCGTGTACCGGCTCGTACGCGCCCTGTGGCTGGGCCTGGCGCACGCGGTCGGTGCCGTCTTCCGGGGCATAGGGCAGGGCGCCAAGAACCTCGACCCCGCACACCGCAAGGACGGCCTCGCGCTGCTGCTGCTCGCCGTCGCCCTGATCGTCGCCGCCGGTACCTGGGCGGACCTGGAGGGCCCGGTCGGCGATCTCGTGGAGATCCTGGTCACCGGCGCCTTCGGCAGACTCGACCTGCTGGTGCCGATCCTGGTCGCTGTCATCGCCGTACGGCTCATCCGGCACCCGGAGAAGCCCGAGGCCAACGGACGGATCGTCATCGGTCTGTCCGCGCTCGTCATCGGGGTGCTCGGACAGATCCACATCGGGTGCGGATCGCCCGCCCGCAGCGAGGGCATGCACGCGATAAGGGACGCCGGTGGCCTCATCGGCTGGGCGGCGGCCACGCCGCTGTCGTCCACCATGACCGACGTGCTCGCCGTGCCGCTGCTGGTGCTGCTCACGATCTTCGGTCTGCTGGTCGTCACGGCCACCCCGGTGAACGCCATTCCGCAGCGGCTGCGCGGGCTCGGCGTCCGGCTCGGCGTCGTCCACGAACCGGAGCCGGAGGAGTTCGGCGAGGACGACGTGCGCTACGAGGAGCAGTGGCGCGAGGCGCTGTCCGCGAGCCGCCGCGGACGACGCCCGGCTCCACAGGAGTACGACCCCGGGAACGCGGAGCGGGAGGCGCTGTCCCGGCGACGGCAGAGGCCCCGCCGCTCCGCGGTGCCGCAGCCCGACATGGACCGGCCGATGGACGCGGTGGACGTGGCCGCCGCCGCGGCCGCCGCCCTCGACGGCGCGGTACTGCACGGCATGCCGCCCTCGCCGCTCGTCGCCGACCTGACCCAGGGCGTGAGCACCGGCGACGGCGAACCCACCACGCCGACACCGGTCCCGGCCGCCCGCCCGCGGCCGGAGGCGCCGAAGCCGGAAGGGCCGAAGCAGCAGAAGCCTCCCGCGGGCGTCCTGGACATGACCAAGGTGCCGCCGAAGGAACCCCGCGACCTGCCGCCCCGCGCGGAGCAGCTCCAGCTCTCCGGCGACATCACCTACTCGCTGCCCTCGCTCGATCTGCTCACCCGCGGCGGGCCGGGCAAGGCCCGCAGCGCGGCCAACGACGCCATAGTGGACGCCCTGCGGAAGGTCTTCACGGAGTTCAAGGTGGACGCCGCCGTCACCGGCTTCACCCGCGGCCCGACGGTCACCCGCTATGTCGTGGAGCTCGGCCCGGCCGTGAAGGTCGAGCGGGTGACCGCGCTGACCAAGAACATCGCCTACGCGGTCGCCAGCCCGGATGTACGGATCATCAGCCCGATCCCCGGCAAGTCCGCGGTCGGCATCGAGATTCCCAACACCGACCGGGAGATGGTCAATCTCGGAGACGTGCTGCGGCTCGCGGAGTCCGCCGAGGACGACGACCCGATGCTGGTCGCCTTCGGCAAGGACGTCGAGGGCGGCTACGTCATGGACTCGCTGGCGAAGATGCCGCACATGCTGGTCGCCGGGGCCACCGGCTCCGGCAAGTCGTCCTGCATCAACTGCCTGATCACCTCGGTCATGATGCGGGCGACCCCGGAGGACGCCCGGATGATCCTGGTCGACCCCAAGCGCGTCGAGCTGACCGCGTACGAGGGCATCCCGCACCTGATCACGCCGATCATCACCAACCCCAAGCGGGCCGCCGAGGCGCTCCAGTGGGTCGTCCGCGAGATGGATCTGCGCTACGACGACCTCGCCGCGTACGGCTACCGGCACATCGACGACTTCAACCGGGCGGTGCGCGAGGGCAAGGCCAAGCCGCCCGAGGGCAGCGAACGGGAACTCCATCCGTACCCCTACCTGCTGGTGATCGTCGACGAGCTGGCCGACCTGATGATGGTCGCCCCGCGCGACGTCGAGGACGCCATCGTGCGGATCACGCAGCTCGCGCGGGCGGCCGGTATCCACCTGGTGCTCGCCACGCAGCGCCCGTCGGTCGACGTCGTCACCGGCCTGATCAAGGCGAACGTGCCCTCCCGGCTGGCGTTCGCCACCTCGTCGCTGGCCGACTCGCGGGTCATCCTCGACCAGCCCGGCGCCGAGAAGCTGATCGGCAAGGGGGACGGTCTGTTCCTGCCGATGGGGGCGAACAAGCCGACGCGTATGCAGGGCGCGTTCGTGACCGAGGAGGAGGTCGCGGCCGTCGTCCGGCACTGCAAGGACCAGATGGCGCCCGTCTTCCGCGAGGACGTCGTCGTCGGGACGCAGCAGAAGAAGGAGATCGACGAGGACATCGGCGACGACCTCGACCTGCTGTGCCAGGCCGCCGAACTGGTCGTCTCCACCCAGTTCGGGTCGACGTCCATGCTCCAGCGCAAGCTGCGTGTCGGCTTCGCCAAGGCCGGCCGGCTGATGGACCTCATGGAGTCGCGGAACATCGTCGGACCGAGCGAGGGTTCGAAGGCGCGTGACGTTCTTGTGAAGCCTGACGAGCTGGATGGCGTGCTCGCCCTGATCCGGGGGGAGTCTGAAGGGTAGGCGGACGGGACACGGGTGCCGCCGGGTTCACCCCGGCGGCCGATCGTGACCCACCCGTTAGGGATCATCGAGCAACTGTTTCCCGTCGGCGTACGTCAAGTTGGGGGAAACGGCAAACTGCAGTCAGACCATCGGGATGTCGGGCCATTCGGATGGCTTACAAAGTCCGACCGCCCGGTTGCCCCACCCTCTTGTACCCCTCCTAGACTGAACCTCCAGCACAGGCGGCTACACGCTCGAAAGGCGCCCCCGTGTCCATCGGCAACTCCCCTGAAGACGAGCGTCCCTTCGAAGACGTTTCCGAGGAAGACCGCCCTTCCGTCTCCGTCGGCCGAGCGCTGCAACAGGCGCGCATCGCCGCCGGGCTCACCGTCGACGACGTCAGTACCGCCACCCGCGTCCGGATCGCGATCGTGCGCGCCATCGAGGCGGACGACTTCGCGCCCTGCGGCGGTGACGTCTACGCCCGCGGGCACATCCGGACCCTGGCCAAGGCCGTGCGCCTCGACCCCGCCCCGCTGATCGCGCGGTACGAGGAGGAGCACGGCGGCGGCCGTCCGGCCCCGACCCCCGCCGCCCCCCTCTTCGAGGCGGAACGCATCCGTCCGGAGCGGCGCGGACCCAACTGGACCGCCGCCATGGTCGCCGCGATCGTCGTCGTGATCGGCTTCGTCGGGTTCACCATGGTCAAGGGCGGCGACGAGGGCGGCAAGGCGAACGTCGCCGACGGCGCCACCTCCAGCACATCCCCTTCGCCCACCCCCAAGTCCGAGAAGCCCGTCGCTCCCGAGCCGGAGCCGTCGGACAGCGCCATCGCCGCCGCACCGCTGGACAAGGTGACCGTCCAGGTCACCGCCGCCGACGGACGCAGCTGGATCTCCGCCAAGGACCACAGCGGCCGGCTGTTGTTCGACGGACTGCTCAAGAAGGGCGATTCCGAGACCTTCCAGGACAGTTCCGAGATCAACCTCGTCCTCGGTGACGCCGGCGCGATCGACCTGTACGTGAACGGCAAGAAGATCGAGGACGACTGGCAGCCCGGCGCGGTCGAGCGCCTGACCTACACCAAGGGCGACCCGCAGGCCGGATAAGAGGCACCCAAAGGCGCATCGGCGGGGTCGGCCAGGGTCGGCCAACCCCGTCGACGTGGGGTGTCGGCGGGACGAAGTAGTCTTGAGCCCATGCCTGAACGCCGTACCGTCGCACTCGTCACCCTTGGCTGCGCCCGTAACGAGGTGGACTCGGAGGAGCTCGCAGGCCGTTTGGAGGCGGACGGCTGGCAGCTCGTGGAGGACGCCGAGGACGCCGACGTCGCCGTCGTCAACACCTGTGGTTTCGTCGAGGCCGCCAAGAAGGACTCCGTCGACGCCCTCCTGGAGGCCAACGACCTCAAGGGGCACGGCAGAACGCAGGCCGTCGTGGCGGTGGGCTGCATGGCCGAGCGGTACGGCAAGGAACTCGCCGAGGCCCTTCCCGAGGCCGACGGCGTGCTGGGCTTCGACGACTATGCCGACATCTCCGACCGCCTCCAGACCATTCTGAACGGCGGCATCCACGCCTCCCACACCCCGCGCGACCGGCGCAAGCTGCTGCCGGTCAGCCCCGCCGAGCGGCAGGACTCCGCCGCCTCCGTCGCGCTTCCCGGACACGGTCCCGTGGACCTGCCCGACGGCCTCGCCCCGGCCTCCGGACCCCGTGCGCCCCTGCGCCGCCGGCTGGACGGGTCCCCGGTCGCCTCGGTGAAGCTCGCCTCCGGCTGTGACCGGCGCTGCTCCTTCTGCGCCATCCCGTCCTTCCGCGGTTCCTTCATCTCACGCCGGCCCAGCGACGTGCTGAACGAGACGCGCTGGCTGGCCGAACAGGGCGTGAAGGAGATCATGCTGGTCTCCGAGAACAACACCTCCTACGGCAAGGACCTGGGCGACATCCGTCTGCTGGAGTCCCTGCTGCCCGAGCTCGCCGAGGTCGACGGCCTGGAGCGGGTGCGGGTCAGCTACCTCCAGCCGGCCGAGATGCGGCCGGGCCTGATCGACGTGCTCACCTCGACCCCGAAGGTCGCCCCCTACTTCGACCTGTCCTTCCAGCACTCCGCGCCCGACGTGCTGCGCGCGATGCGCCGGTTCGGCGACACCGACCGGTTCCTGGAACTGCTCGACACGATCCGGAGCAAGGCGCCCCAGGCCGGTGTGCGCTCCAACTTCATCGTGGGTTTCCCCGGCGAGACCGCGTCCGACCTCGCCGAACTGGAGCGCTTCCTGAACCACGCGCGGATGGACGCGATCGGCGTCTTCGGCTACTCCGACGAGGAGGGTACCGAGGCGGCGACGTACGACGGCAAGCTGGAGGAGGAGGTCGTCGCCGAGAGGCTGGCCCGCATCGCGCGGATGGCCGAGGAGCTCGTCTCGCAGCGCGCCGAGGAGCGGGTCGGCGAGACCGTGCAGGTGCTGGTGGAGTCCGTGGACGAGGAGGAGGGTGTATACGGCAGGGCCGGGCACCAGGCTCCCGAGACGGACGGTCAGGTGCTCCTCACGAGCGGCGAAGGTCTGAGCGTCGGCCGTATGGTCGAGGCGAAGGTGGTCGGCACGGAAGGTGTCGACCTGGTGGCCGAGCCGCTGTTCCAGGGTTCGCTCGCGCGCGGCGAGGAGGCGGGCAGATGACGGGTGCTCCGGCATCGGCGGCGGGCGGCCCCTCCGGCGCGAGGAGGGCGGCGGGAGCCGCACCGGCGGGCCTGCAGGGACCGGCCACCGGCCGCGCGGCCGCACGGGAGACGCGGGGCGCGGCTCCGGGGGCGTCCGGCGGCGGTCCGGCTCGGCGTGGCGTGACCGGCCGGGGCCCCGGCGGTGCCCGGTCGCAGGGCGGGGCGGCCTCGTCCGCGGCGTCCGGCGACGGAGCCGACGCCGGGGACGGTACGAAGCCGGCCCGGGGCGGGAAGATCGCGGCGGCGGCCGTCAACCAGGCCAGCGTCTGGAACATCGCCAACCTGCTGACCATGCTCCGGCTGCTCCTGGTACCGGCCTTCGTGATGCTGATGCTCGCCGAGGGAGGAAACGACCCGGCGTGGCGCTCGTTCGCCTGGGCGGCCTTCGCCGTCGCCATGATCACCGACCTGTTCGACGGTCATCTGGCCCGCACGTACGACCTCGTCACCGACTTCGGGAAGATCGCCGACCCCATCGCCGACAAGGCGATCATGGGTGCCGCGCTGATCTGCCTCTCCGCGCTGGGCGATCTGCCGTGGTGGGTCACCGGGGTCATCCTCGGCCGGGAACTCGGCGTCACACTGCTGCGTTTTCTGGTCATTCGCTACGGCGTCATCCCGGCGAGCCGCGGGGGCAAGCTCAAGACCCTCACCCAGGGCATCGCCGTCGGCATGTACGTGCTGGCCCTGACGGGGTGGCTGGCGACGCTGAGGTGGTGGGTGATGGCCGCGGCGGTCGTGCTGACCGTGGCGACCGGACTCGACTATGTGAAACAGGCCATTGTGCTCCGCAGGCAGGGAATCGCCGAGCGCGAGGCGGCGTTGGAGGAGAAGGAAGCGTGAGTTCCACGGCCACCGAGGTGGTGCGACTACTCACCGTGAACGGCGGCACGCTCGCCGTCGCCGAGTCGCTGACCGGTGGCCTGGTGGCGGCGGAGATCACCTCGGTACCCGGGGCCTCCAAGGTCTTCCGCGGGTCGGTGACGGCCTACGCCACCGAACTGAAGCACCGGCTGCTCGGCGTGGACGCCACTCTGCTGGCGCAGCGCGGAGCGGTGGATCCGCAGGTGGCGGCTCAGATGGCGGTCGGCGTCCGCGAGGCGCTCGGCGCCGACTGGGGCATCGCCACCACCGGCGTCGCCGGTCCGGACCCGCAGGACGGACAGGAGGTCGGCACGGTTTTCGTGGCCGTGGCCGGGCCGCTCGGGGCGGACTCGGTTTCCGCCGCCGGCGGAAAAGTGGAGCGTCTGCGGTTGAACGGCGACCGTGCGGAAATTCGTATGGAGAGTGTACGGAGCGTGCTCGCACTCCTTGTGACGGAGCTGGCGGGCGAACAGACCGGGAATGAGCGGGCACAGGATACGGAACGGAACGGGGGGTTTTGATGTTTGCAGCCCTGAGTGAACACGACATCGCTCCCCGCACGGCCGCGGCGCTAGGCGGTACGGTGGGGCGAGAAGGATGCGGCTACGCGGTCCGAGGAGGGAGCCACCGATGATTCTGCTCCGTCGCCTGCTGGGTGACGTGCTGCGTCGGCAGCGCCAGCGCCAGGGCCGTACTCTGCGCGAAGTCTCCTCGTCCGCCCGAGTCTCACTCGGCTATCTCTCCGAGGTGGAGCGGGGGCAGAAGGAGGCTTCCTCCGAGCTGCTCTCCGCGATCTGCGACGCGCTGGACGTACGGATGTCCGAGCTCATGCGGGAAGTGAGCGACGAGCTCGCCCTCGCCGAGCTGGCCCGGTCTGCTGCAGCAACCCCCAGCGAGCCCGTACCCACGCCGGTTCGTCCGATGCTGGGTTCCGTGTCGGTGACCGGTGTGCCACCGGAACGGGTGACCATCAAGGCGCCCGCCGAGGCGGTGGACGTCGTCGCCGCGTGAGCACGATGCTCGTCGCCCGCGCGGTGTGAAGTGAGACGCCCCGGTAGGGGCTCGTCCGGAAGATCCGGACGGGTGCCGCCGGGGTTTTTCGCGTGCGGGGCGGTTCCCTGGGCGTGCCGCGCGCGTCGCCGTGTGCGTTTGCCGGTGTGGCGGGTGACCGTCATCGTGGAAGGACGGGGGTCAGCCACGGAGGTGCGGATGTACGTCGTGAAGAGCCCGTTGTCCGACGAGAACCTGAAGACCGTGTCCGAGGCGCTGCAGGGCGCCCTGGTCGATCTGGTGGATCTCGCCCTGGTGGCGAAGCAGATCCACTGGAACGTGGTCGGGCCACGCTTCCGCTCGGTTCATCTCCAGCTCGACGAGGTCGTGTCGCTGGCGCGTACGCACTCCGACGTCGTCGCCGAGCGGGCTGCGGCCCTGGGTGTCTCGCCCGACGGGCGCGCCGCGACGGTGGCCGTCGGCAGCGGGATCGGTGTGACGCCCGAGGGCTGGGTCGACGACTCGGCCGCAGTGGCCGCGATGGTGGACGCGCTGGGCGCGGTGATCGCCCGGATGCGTGAGCGGGTCACGGCGACGGATGAGCCGGATCCGGTGAGCCAGGACATCCTCATCGCGATCACCGGCGACCTCGAGAAGCAGCACTGGATGTTCCAGGCCGAGAACGGGTGACCAGGCCGTGGGGGCCACCGGCCCCGCGGGCCGCGGCTCCGGACATGCGACGACGGGGCGGACCGCGCGCCGCTGGGCCCTGATCGGGCTCGGGGCGCTGTGGTGGTGGGCGATGGCGCGACTGCTCCTGGCGCCCGACGCGGGTGTGCTGGAGGGAGCGGTCGCGGCCGGCGGGTGGGGGCTGAGCGTGCTGCCGGTGCACTGCGTGCCCCTGGCGCGGGCGGAAGGGGCCCTCGCTGCGGGGCGGTGGCGGCGGGCCTGGCGTTCGGGCGCACGGAACGGCTCGGACGCGCGGCGCCGGCGGCCCTGACAGGGCGTGGGTGGGCGTCGTGCCGTGCGGGGTCAGCGGGGGATGCCGCCCTGGGAGGGTGTGGGTGCCGGGCCCGGCTGACAGGTGGGGCACCAGTACGTGGGGCGTGCACGGGAGCCGTCGCCCTGGTCGGCGAGGCGGATCGGGGTGCGGCAGCGCAGACAGGGGCGGCGGGCTCGGCCGTACACGAAGAGGTCCTGGCCGTGGCGGCCCGTCGTGCTGCGGACCGCGCGTTCGCGGTTGAACTCCAGCAGCTTCCTGGCGAGTTCCGGCAGCCTCTCGGCGCGGTCGGCGGACAGGTCGCCCACGGGGAGCCAGGGGGTGACGCCGAGCAGGAAGCAGAGTTCGCTCTTGAAGACATTGCCGACACCGGCGAGGTTGCGCTGGTCGAGGAGGGCCTCGCCGAGCGGGCGGGACGGGTCCTCCAGGAGGTTGGACAGCGCCACGCCGGGGTCCCAGTCCGGGCCCAGGAGGTCGGGTCCGAGGTGACCGACCGCGCGGTCCTCGTCGGCGGTGCGCAGCAGTTCCAGGACGGGCAGCCGGTAGCCGACGGCGGTCCGGCCGGGGGTGCCGAGGATCGCGCGGATCTGGTGGACGGGGCCGCCGTTCCACCGCTGCCCGTTGGTGTACACCCTCCAGGAGCCGTCCATCCGCAGATGCGAGTGCAGGGTCAGGCCGCCCTCGATGCGGGTCAGCAGATGCTTGCCACGCGGGGTGACGTCGAGCACGGCACGGCCGGTGAGGTCCGCCGTGGCGAACCGGGGGACCCGCAGGTCGCTGCGGGTCAGCACCTCACCCGCGAGGGCGTGGTGCAGCCGTCGCGCGGCCTGCCAGACCGTGTCTCCTTCGGGCATGCGTCCAGGGTGGCACGTCGGGCCGGCGGGACGGGCACGCCGACGTCCCCTCCTCGGCGGCCGGGTTCCCGGCCGGGGTGGCGGGTCAGGCGCGCAGGCGCAGGCCCCGGGGTGTGGCCACGAAGCCCGCGGTCTCCAGCAGGGTGCCCAGCGGGGAGGTCAGCGCCGAGGTGCCGTTGACGCGCTCCACCGTGAGGGTGCCGAGAGAGCCCGCGCGGGCGGCGGTGGCGAGAGCTTCGGCGGCGGCCGTGAGACGGGAGTCGTCGGCGGGATCACCGTCGGGTGCCGTCGGCCAGGCCAGTAGTGTCTTTCCGCCGCGCTCCAGGTAGAGCGTCAGCTCGCCGTCCACCAGCACCACCAGGGAACCCGCCTTGCGACCGGGCTTGTGCCCGGCGCCGGTCTGGGGCTCGGGCCAGTTGAGCGCGGCTCCGTACGCGTTCGCCGGATCGGCGGCGGCGAGGACGACGGCGCGTGCCGAGCGGTCCACGCCGGTACGGCGTCCGGCGAAGGGGTCGTAGGACGGACCTCCCCCGTTCTGCCACGGGGGCGGGGCCTGTACGGCCAGGTCGCGCGGGGAGACGTAGTCGCCCGGAGAGGGACGGGGGTACGGGGTGTCCTGGGGGCCCGCGGAGCCGTCGAGGCCCGGAACGGTCCCGAAGGGGTCGGGTCCACCGCCGAGTGGGTCGGGTCCGGTGTCGTAGGGGCTGGGTGCGCCCGGTGCCGGGAGGCCGTCGCCGCGCTCGCGGGCGCCCGCCGCCGCGCGGAGGCGGTCCACCGCCCCGTCCATCGCGAACTGGGCGGCGCCCAGCCCTTCCACCACATAGCCGCGACGGGCCTGCCCGGTCTCCTCGAAGGCGGACAGGATGCGGTACGTCGCCGAGAAGCCGCCCTCGACGCCCTCCGCGGAGACCGCTCCCCGGGTCACCACGCCGTGCCGGTCGAGCAGGGTACGGGCGAGCGCGTGCGCGCGGAGGGTCGGGTCGGCGTCCCGGTCGGGGAGCAGGGACCAGCGGCCGGCGACGGTCGGCGGACCGGTGCGGGAGGTGGCGCGGGCGGCAGCCGTGAGCGATCCGTAGCGTCCGCGCGGGATCGAGCGCTTCGCGCGGTGGGCGGTGGATCCCGCCGTGCGGCCCGAGCCCAGCAGGGCGCGCAGGGGGGTGAGCGTGTCGTTGGTGAGCCGCCCGGACCAGGCGAGGTCCCACAGGACGTCGGCCAGCTGGGGGTCGGTAGCCTCGGGATGGGTGGTGGCGCGGACCTGGTCGGCGATCTGACGGAAGAACAGGCCGTAACCGCCCGAGAGGGTGTCCAGGACGGACTGGTGGAGCGCGGTGAGCTCCAGGGGGTGCGGGGGCGGCAGGAGCAGGGGGGCCGCGTCCGCCAGGTACAGGGAGACCCAGCCGTCCTTCCCGGGGAGCGAACCCGCACCGGCCCACACCACCTCCCCGGCTGCCGTGAGCTCGTCCAGCATCACCGGGGTGTAGTTCGCCAGCCGGGACGGCAGGACCAGCTTCTCCAGCGCGGAGGCGGGCACGGACGCCCCCTGCAACTGCTCGACGGCGCGTACCAGACCGTCGATGCCGCGCAGGGTGTGTCCCTTGCCGATGTGCTGCCACTGGGGGAGGAACTGGGCGAGCGCGGCCGGTGGTACCGGCTCCAGTTCGTGCCGCAGTGCGGCCAGGGAACGGCGGCGCAGCCTGCGCAGCACGGCCGCGTCGCACCACTCCTGTCCGATCCCGGCCGGGTGGAACTCGCCCTGGACGATCCTGCCCGCCGCCGAGAGCCGCTGCAGGGCGCCCTCGGTGACCGCCACGCCCAGCCCGAAGCGGGCCGCCGCCGTGGCCGACGTGAAGGGACCGTGGGTGCGCGCGTAGCGGGTGAGGAGGTCGCCGAGGGGGTCCTTGACGGGTTCGGTGAACGCCTCCGGGACACCGACCGGCAGTGCCGTGCCCAGCGCGTCGCGCAGCCGGCCGGCGTCCTCGATCGCCGACCAGTGGTCGGCGCCGGCCACCCGCACCCGGATGGCGCGCCGAGCGGAGGCGAGCTCCCGCGCCCACTGCGGTTCGGCACCGCGCTCGGCAAGCTCGGCATCGGTGAGCGGGCCCAGCAGCCGCAGCAGGTCGGCCACCCCCTCGGCGTCCTTGACGCGCCGGTCCTCGGTACGCCACTGCAGCTCGAGCTCCAGCCCGGTCAGCACTTCGGCGTCGAGCAGCTCGCGCAGCTCCGCCTGGCCGAGCAGCTCGGCCAGCAGCCGTGAGTCCAGCGACAGGGCGGCGGCGCGGCGCTCGGCGAGCGGGGAGTCGCCCTCGTACAGGAACTGGGCGACGTACCCGAAGAGGAGGGAACGGGCGAAGGGGGACGGCTCGGGGGTGGTGACCTCCACCAGGCGCACCTTGCGGGACTCGAGGTCGCCCATCAGCTCGACGAGTCCGGGAACGTCGAACACGTCCTGGAGGCATTCGCGCACGGCTTCCAGGACGATCGGGAACGAGCCGAACTCCCCGGCCACCTGGAGCAGCTGGGAGGCGCGCTGACGCTGCTGCCACAGGGGGGTGCGCCGGCCGGGGTTACGGCGCGGCAGCAGCAGCGCGCGGGCGGCGCACTCGCGGAACCGGGACGCGAACAGTGCCGAGCCGCCCACCTGGTCGGTGACGACCTGGTCGACATCGCCCTTGTCGAAGACGACGTCGGCGGCGCCCAGGGGGGCCTGGTCCGCGTCGTACTCGGTGCCGGTCCTCACCGGGTCCCCGTCGAGCAGATCCAGGCTCATCAGGTCGGCGTCCGGCAGCCGCAGCACGATGCCGTCGTCGGCGTGCATCACCTGGGCGTCCATGCCGTACCGCTCGGAGAGGCGGGCGCCGAGCGCGAGTGCCCACGGGGCGTGCACCTGGGCGCCGAACGGGGAGTGCACGACGACCCGCCAGTCGCCGAGCTCGTCACGGAAGCGCTCGACGACGATGGTCCGGTCGTCGGGGACGTGGCCGCAGGCCTCGCGCTGTTCGGCGAGGTAGGACAGCACATTGTCCGCGGCCCAGGCGTCCAGTCCGGCCGCGAGGAGCCGCAGCCGGGCGTCGTCCTCGGCCAGCGCGCCCACCTCGCGCAGGAAGGCGCCCACCGCGCGGCCCAGCTCCAGCGGCCGGCCCAGCTGGTCGCCCTTCCAGAACGGCAGCCTCCCCGGTACCCCCGGTGCCGGGGAGACCAGGACGCGGTCGCGTGTGATGTCCTCGATGCGCCAGGAACTGGTGCCGAGCGTGAAGACGTCCCCCACGCGGGACTCGTAGACCATCTCCTCGTCCAGCTCACCGACCCGGCCGCCACCCTTCTTGGGATCGGCGCCCGCCAGGAAGACCCCGAAGAGGCCCCGGTCGGGGATCGTGCCCCCGGAGGTGACGGCGAGGCGCTGGGCGCCGGGGCGGCCGGTGATCTCGCCCGTGACCCGGTCCCAGACCACGCGTGGGCGCAGCTCAGCGAAGGCGTCGGACGGGTAGCGGCCGGCGAGCATGTCCAGGACGCCCGTGAAGGCGGACTCCGGCAGGGCGGCGAAGGGCGCCGCGCGACGGACCAGGGCGAGCAGGTCGTCGACCTGCCACGTGTCCATCGCGGTCATGGCGACGATCTGCTGGGCCAGGACGTCGAGCGGGTTGGCGGGGACCCTCAGGGACTCGATGGCACCCGTGCGCATCCGTTCGGTGACCACGGCCGACTGCACCAGGTCGCCGCGGTACTTCGGGAACACCACGCCCGTGGAGACCGCGCCCACCTGGTGCCCCGCGCGGCCGACGCGCTGGAGCCCGGAGGCGACCGACGGCGGGGACTCGACCTGGATCACCAGATCGACGGCGCCCATGTCGATGCCCAGCTCCAGACTCGAGGTGGCGACCACCGCGGGCAGCCGGCCCGCCTTGAGGTCCTCCTCGACCAGGGCCCGCTGCTCCTTGGACACGGAGCCGTGGTGGGCGCGCGCGATGACGGCGGGCGCACCCTGGGCGGCCCCGGAACCACCCATGAGCTCCGCCGGGGAGTGGTGCTCGTCCAGCGGCTCCCCGGTGGCCCGCTCGTAGGCGATCTCGTTGAGCCGGTTGCACAGGCGCTCGGCGAGACGACGGGAGTTCGCGAACACGATGGTCGACCGGTGCGACTGCACCAGGTCGGTGATCCGCTCCTCGACATGAGGCCAGATCGACGGACGCTCGGCACCCTCCGAGCCGTCGGCGACCGGGGAACCGCCCAGCTCACCCAGGTCCTCGACCGGCAGCACCACGGACAGGTCGAACTCCTTGCCCGACTCCGGCTGCACGATCTCCACCTTGCGCCGCGGCGAGAGGAACCGGGCGACCTCGTCCACCGGGCGCACGGTCGCCGAGAGGCCGATACGGCGCGCCGGGCGGGGCAGCAGCTCGTCCAGCCGCTCCAGCGTGAGCGCCAGATGGGCGCCGCGCTTGGTGCCCGCGACCGCGTGCACCTCGTCCAGGATCACCGTCTCCACGCCCGTCAGCCCCTCGCGCGTGGCGGACGTCAGCATCAGGAACAGTGACTCCGGAGTGGTGATCAGGATGTCCGGCGGACGGGTGGCCAGGGCGCGGCGCTCCGCGGGCGGGGTGTCGCCGGAGCGGATACCGACCTTGACCTCGGGCTCGGGCCGGCCCAGGCGCACGGCTTCCTGGCGGATCCCGGTCAGCGGGCTGCGGAGGTTGCGCTCGACGTCGACGGCCAGGGCCTTCAACGGTGAGACGTACAGCACACGGCAGCGCTTCTTCGGATCGGCGGGGGGCGGTGCGGAGGCCAGCTGGTCCAGGGCGGCGAGAAAGGCCGCCAGGGTCTTTCCTGAGCCGGTGGGGGCGACCACCAGCACGTCCGAGCCCTCCCCGATGGCCCGCCACGCCCCGGCCTGCGCGGCGGTGGGCGCGGAGAACGCCCCCGTGAACCAGCCGCGGGTCGCGGGGGAGAAGCCGTCCAGGGCTCGGTGCGGATCGCTGACCATGGATCCATCGTGCACCCGGCCACTGACAATCGGCGGCGGACCGGGGCGGTGGGCGCCCCACCCGGGGGACGACCGGCTCCGCGTCACAATGGCCGTATGGCGGAAACGCGTAAGGAGCGTGCGCGGCACTGGCAGTACGACGAACTGCCCGGTGTCGATCTGCTGCGTGCCCGCTACATACGGAAGGCGTTCGTCCGGCATACGCACGAGAACTTCGTGATCGCCGCCATCGCCGACGGCGTCGAGGTCTTCCACCACGGCGCCGGCGATCAGTACGCGGGTGCCGGGTCCCTCGCGCTGGTCAACCCCGACACCCCGCACACCGGCCGGGCGGGTGTCCCCGAGGGATGGCGGTACGGGGCGGTGTACCCGTCACCGGAGGTGGTGGCCGCGATCGCCGCCGAGACCACCACGCTGCGCGGCGCACCCGGGTTCGTGACGCCCGTCCTCGACGACCCGCACACCGCCCGGCTGGTGCACCGGGTGCTGCGGGCCACCGACGAGGGCAACGCGCTCGCCGCCGACACCCTGCTCCGGGTCGTGGTGACCCGGCTGCTGCGGCTGAACGGCGGGACGCTGCCACGACGCGAGGTGCGCACGGCGGGTGCCCGGGTCGCGGCACGCGCGCGTGCCGTGCTGGAGGAGCGGATGGCCGGGCCCCCGACCCTGGAGCGGCTGGCCGCCGAACTGGGCACCAGCCCGTTCGCCCTGCTGCGCGCGTTCCGTGACACCTACGGGATGCCGCCGCACACCTGGCTCACCGACGCCCGGGTGCGACGGGCGCGGCGGCTGCTGGACGCGGGGACGTCACCGTCCGAGGCGGCCGCCACCGTCGGGTTCACGGACCAGCCGCACCTCAACCGTCACTTCAGCCGGATCGTCGGCGTGCCCCCGGGTGCCTACCAGCGCGAGCGCAAGAACGTACAAGACGCGCGCGGCGGCCTTCTCGTACCGTCCGGGGCGTGGCAGCGGAACGAACAGTGCAACGGGCGGACGGACGGGATGTCGCAGACGCGGAGGAGAAGCCCGACGGCGCCGTCGTACGGGACGCCCTGGGAGTCGGGATCGCCGTCGGACTCTCCGGCTTCGCCTTCGGAGTGACCTCGGCGGGCAGCGGACTCACCCTGCTCCAGACCTGTGTGCTCAGCCTGCTGGTGTTCACCGGCGCCTCCCAGTTCGCGCTGGTGGGCGCGCTGGCCGCCGGCGGTGGCCCGTTCACCGCGGCTGCGGGCGCGTTCTTCCTGGGGGTGCGCAACGCCTTCTACGGGCTGCGTCTGTCGCAGGTGCTGGCGCTGCCCCGCGTGGTACGTCCGTTCGCCGCGCAGTGGGTCATCGACGAGACGGCCGCCGTGTCGCTCGCCCAGCCCACCCGGCGCAGCGCACGCGTCGGGTTCGTGGTGACCGGGCTCAGTCTGTACATCCTGTGGAACCTCACCACGCTGCTCGGTGCGCTGGGCGCGGAGGCGATCGGGGACACCGACGCGTGGGGGCTGGACGCGGCCGGTCCCGCGGTCTTCCTGGCACTGCTGGCCCCCATGCTGCGGACCGGCATCGAGCGGACCGTCGCCGGGCTCGCCGTTCTCCTGGGGCTCGGTCTGCTGCCCGTGCTGCCGGCCGGGGTGCCGGTCCTGGTGGCCGCGCTCGCGGCACCGGCCGTCCTGTGGGCGCACGGCCGCGGGAGCGCGTCACGCGGTGATGTACCGGGGGAGAAGCGTTGACCATCTGGATCGCGATCGGTGTGACCGCCCTCGGCTGTTACGCCGTGAAGCTCGCGGGGCTGCTGGTACCCGCCGGGGTCCTGGAGCGGCCCCTCGTCAGACGGCTCGCCGCGCTTCTGCCGGTGGCCCTGCTGGCCGCCCTGACGGCCCAGCAGACCTTCTCCGCCGGGCAGAGCCTGGTCCTGGACGCCCGCGCGGCCGGAGTGGCGGCCGCGGCCGTGGCGCTGATCCTGCGTGCCCCGTTCCTGCTCGTCGTCGCGGTGGCCGTCGTGGTGACGGCGGGGATACGGGCGCTCGGCGGGTGAGACGCGCCGCACGGTGCCGGGCGCTGCCGCGCGGGACTCTGCGGGCACCGGGGTGAGAGGCCGGCCTGCGGGCAGGGGGCTGCCGCGGTGACGCCCGGTGGCCTATGTGCGTGGTGTGCTCTGCGCGGGATCGCGTCCGCGGCGGGACGCGCGTCCCGCCGGCGGCGCGCTTGCCCGTGGCTGCGGGCCGTCGTGCCTCCCCCAGTGCCTGAAGGGCCTGGGAGGTACCCCCAGGGCGGCACGGGTGGGCGCAGCGGCATCCCCGAGCGCGGGTCGGTGAAAGTCGCCCCCGTTCACTGGTCACGCCCGGTGGGCGCAACGCGTCCCATTTCGTGGACGGCCGTCGTTCTCACTGTGGCGACCGTTCAGTCGACGGCGCGGCCGTACGCGACCAGGGTGCGCAGGGCGTCGAGGGTCACGATCGAGCGGGCCTCCAGCGAGGGGCCAGGAGCCCACGGACGCCGGCGGAGGGGCCAGCCGCCGTCCTCCCGCTGACCGGCCGCGAGGACGTCCAGGGAGCGTGCCATCTCCCCGTCGGTGAACCACGCGCGGGCCAGGGAGTCCGGTGTCCGCGCGTAGTCGTGCGGGAAGCGGTGCTCCCCAGGGACGCGGCCGGGGCCTGCCGGGTACGCGTCCGCGCGGTCGGGGTCGAGGACCGCGAGCCGCTGCTCGCGCACCACGCGGCCCAGCCGCGCGGCGGCGGCCTCCGCGCGGGCGCGGTCCGGCGCGTGGTCCAGAAAGGCCACGGCGGCCTCGACCTCGTCGGGGTGGGGCTTCTCGAGCGATTCCACGGCCTGCCGGCAGAAGTCCGTGGCACGGAACAACCAGGCGTGCCACACCCCGTTGCGGTGCAGAAGCCCCACCACCGGCCCCGTGGTGGACAACTCGCCGGGCGGGTCGTCCACGATCCGCACGAAGGGCGCCGTCGGGTAGCCGCGCTGACCGGAACGGACGGCCGGCAGCGCGCCGTCCGCCGTGGAGACGGACGTCAGATAGCGGCAGACGTCCTCCGCGCGCCGGCCGCCGCATCGTCCCACGGCGTCCAGCACCCGCAGAGCGCGGGCGGTGTGCAGAGGCTGGCTGACCGGACCGCGCAGATCGGGTTCCAGCGCGTGGCCGTATCCGCCGTCCTCGTTGCGGTAGGCGTCCAGCGCCGTCTCCACCGGAGCCGCGGCGCCGCCGCGGAAGTGGTGGGCGAAGAGATGCTGTTCGAGCACCCGCGCGCTGAGCCGGACGAACCGCTCCGCCCGCGCGAGCGCGCCACGCGGCGGAGAGGTCGGGGGAGGCGGGGCAGCTCCGGTATCGGCCATGAAACCGACCGTAGGCGGAAGGCGGCTCCGGCAGGCGCGGTGGCCGGGGTCACCCCCCACAGGCGGGATACTGAGGGCATGCGGTTGACGGTTTTCTGGGAGCGGATGGCGGAGTACTTCGGCGCGGGCTACGCCGACACCTTCTCGCGCGACCATGTCATGTCCGAACTCGGCGGGCGCACCGTGCACGAGGCGCTGGCGGCCGGATGGGACGCCAAGGACGTCTGGCAGGTGATCTGCGCGGTGATGGACGTTCCCAGGGAAAAGCGCTGATCGTCACAGTGACCGCCCGGAGGCGGCCGGCTGCCGTCGGCGTGGGTGAGACTTGAGCCGTGACACCCACTGACGAGAGCGGGCCGGCGGCCCAGCACCCCACCACGCCCGGCGCGGCACCGCCCGCCGGGCCTCCGGTGGACCCCACGGCCCGGCCGGGCGCCCGCATGCCGCGCTGGCTGCCGCGGGCCATGGTGCTCGCGCTCGCGCTGGTCGCGGTGTTCCAGCTGGGCAGCTGGGCCTTCCACCAGCTCACCGGCCTGCTGATCAACGTCCTCATCGCGTTCTTCCTGGCACTCGCCGTCGAGCCCGCGGTGAGCTGGATGTCGGCGCGTGGGGTGCGCCGGGGACTGGGCACGTTCCTTGTCTTCCTGGGCATCCTGGTCGCGTCGGCGGGCTTCGTCACGCTGCTCGGGTCCATGCTGGCCGGACAGATCATCACGATCGTCGAGGATTTCCCGAACTACCTCGACTCGGTGATCAACTGGATCAACACGCACTTCCGCACCGAGTTGCGGCGGGTGGACATCCAGGAGGGCCTGCTGCGCTCCGACTGGCTGCGCAACTACGTCCAGAACAGTGCCACCGGGGTGCTGGACGTTTCCACCCAGGTCCTCGGCGGTCTCTTCCGGCTGCTGACCATCGGCCTGTTCTCGTTCTACTTCGCCGCCGACGGTCCCCGGCTGCGGCGCACCGTCTGCTCCCTGCTGCCGCCCGCGCGCCAGGCCGAGGTGCTGCGCGCGTGGGAGATCGCGGTGAACAAGACCGGCGGATATCTGTACTCGCGCGGACTGATGGCACTCGTCTCCGGCCTGGCGCACTACGTGCTGCTGGAGTTCCTCGCGGTGCCCTACGCGCCCGTGCTGGCCGTGTGGGTGGGCCTGGTGTCGCAGTTCATTCCGACCATCGGCACGTATCTCGCGGGCGCGCTGCCCATGCTGATCGCCTTCACGGTCGACCCCTGGTACGCGCTGTGGGTGCTGATCTTCGTGGTGATCTACCAGCAGTTCGAGAACTATGTGCTCCAGCCCAAGCTGACCTCCAGGACCGTCGACATCCACCCGGCGGTCGCCTTCGGCTCGGTCGTCGCGGGCACCGCCCTGCTGGGCGCCGTGGGGGCGCTGATCGCCATTCCCGCCGTCGCCACCCTCCAGGCCTTCCTCGGCGCGTACGTGAGGCGGTACGACGTCACGGACGACCCCCGTGTGCACGGCCACCGCGGCCCCGGCGGAGGGTCCGGAGCACTCACCCGTGCCCGCCGCCTGTGGGCCCGGCGGCCCGGCGTGCCGCACGCCCGGAATGGGGACACCGGGGCTTCCTGAGGCCGGCCGCGGCCCGTGGGTACCGCGTGGCGCGGCTTGACACAAAAATCGAACATCTATTCTTATGGGGGTGCCGGTGAGGCTCGACGGCGGGTGCTCTGTCCCGGTTCACCGGGAAATGCATCGGCGTTGTCCACAGGCCGGACGTGCGTCGGGGCGCGTTGTCAGTGGCAGGCGTTAGCGTCTTTGACGTGAAGCGATCGACTCAAGCAAACCGGGTGGAACCCATGGCAGGAACCGACCGCGAGAAGGCGCTCGACGCCGCGCTCGCACAGATTGAACGACAATTCGGCAAGGGCGCGGTCATGCGCATGGGTGACCGGACGAAGGAGCCCATCGAGGTCATCCCGACCGGGTCGACCGCGCTCGACGTGGCCCTCGGTGTCGGCGGTCTGCCGCGCGGCCGTGTGGTGGAGGTCTACGGACCGGAATCCTCCGGTAAGACGACCCTGACCCTGCACGCCGTGGCGAACGCGCAGAAGGCCGGCGGCCAGGTCGCCTTCGTGGACGCGGAGCACGCCCTCGACCCCGAGTACGCGAAGAAGCTCGGCGTCGACATCGACAACCTGATCCTGTCCCAGCCGGACAACGGTGAGCAGGCCCTGGAGATCGTGGACATGCTCGTCCGCTCCGGCGCCCTCGACCTCATCGTCATCGACTCCGTCGCGGCACTCGTCCCGCGCGCGGAGATCGAGGGCGAGATGGGCGACAGCCACGTGGGCCTGCAGGCCCGCCTGATGAGCCAGGCCCTGCGCAAGATCACCAGCGCGCTCAACCAGTCCAAGACCACCGCGATCTTCATCAACCAGCTCCGCGAGAAGATCGGTGTGATGTTCGGTTCCCCGGAGACCACGACCGGTGGCCGCGCGCTGAAGTTCTACGCCTCGGTGCGCCTCGACATCCGGCGCATCGAGACCCTCAAGGACGGCACCGACGCGGTCGGCAACCGCACCCGCGTCAAGGTCGTCAAGAACAAGGTGGCGCCGCCCTTCAAGCAGGCGGAGTTCGACATCCTCTACGGCCAGGGCATCAGCCGCGAGGGCGGCCTGATCGACATGGGCGTGGAGCACGGCTTCGTCCGCAAGGCCGGCGCCTGGTACACGTACGAGGGCGACCAGCTCGGCCAGGGCAAGGAGAACGCCCGCAACTTCCTGAAGGACAACCCCGACCTCGCCAACGAGATCGAGAAGAAGATCCTGAAGAAGCTGGGTGTCGGCGTACAGCCCGAGGAGTCCGCCGCCGAGGCGGGCGCGGACGCCACGGGCACCGCCGCGGCCGAGCCGGCCGCGGTACCGGCCCCGGCGGCCAAGGCCTCCAAGTCCAGGGCCGCAGCGGCCAAGAGCTGACCCGTGACCCGACGAACCGACTGGGCCGAGTACGAGTTCGGTGCCTCCGGTGCCCCCCGGGGGAGGGGCATCGAAGGCGGTGAAGGCTCGGCCGTGCCCGGTGGTGCGACGTACGACTACGGCACGGGTGAGGGCGGCCTCCAGAGAGCGGACTCCGGGCGCGGCCGGCGGCGCGGCGGTGGCGCACGGGCGGGCGGCTCGCGTGACGGCGGGCCGCGCGGTGGACGCGGGCGCAGTCGCCGGGCCTTCGGCGAGGCGGCCGCGGCGGACGGGGGTACCTCTTCCTCGCCGAGGGCGGAGCGGGAGGAGCCTCCCGGGGACCCGGTCGAGCGGGCGCGGGCCATCTGTCTGCGCCTGCTCACCGGGACTCCGCGCACCCGGAAGCAGCTCGCCGACGCGCTGCGCGAGCGGGAGATCCCGGACGAGGCCGCGGAGGAGGTGCTGTCCCGGTTCGAGGAGGTCGGACTGATCAACGACGGCGCCTTCGCGGACGCCTGGGTGGAGTCCCGGCATCACGGCCGGGGACTGGCCCGGCGCGCGCTCGCCCGGGAACTGCGCACCAAGGGCGTCGACCCCGAGCTGATCGACGCGGCCGTGTCCCGGCTCGACTCCGACCAGGAGGAGGAGACCGCGCGCGAACTGGTCGCCCGTAAGCTGCGAGCGACCCGCGGGCTCGACCGCGACAAGCGCCTGCGCCGCCTCGCGGGCATGCTCGCCCGCAAGGGCTACTCCGAGGGCCTGGCCCTGCGCGTGGTCCGGCAGGCGCTGGAAGAAGAGGGCGAGGACCTGGACTTCCCCGGCGACGAACCCGTGTGACACGGCGGGGGGTACGCGGCTCCGTCGTACGTCGCGTGCTGCCGCGGTCGGTGCCACGGACCTCGGATCATGCGAGCCCTGTTACGCGAAAAATCTTTCGCGTAACTGTTGACGTGCTTTCCTGGGGGAGGGGACCCTGGAAGTGCCCTTTCCTCTCTCGTCCGGAAGGCGTGACGATCATGAGCATCCTCGGCCCGTCCTTCTCGCCCGCCGCGAACACGGTCTCCACGTCGGGTCGTTCACACCCTCCGCGCCCTGTGGCCGCGGTGCTGGCCGACCGTCTCGACGACGTCCCCGTGGTGGACACGGCTGCCCGGCTCGCCGTCGCGCGTGGCGCACCGCTGCTGCTGATCGCCGTACTGCCACCACTGCTACCACGAGCTGTGGCGCCGGCGCCGGACGGCGTGACGGTCCGCGCGGTGCTGGGGCGTGCTCTTCCGCGCCTGGCCCACGCGGGGATCGGGTACGAGCCGGCCGTCTGTCACCGTCCCGCCGGGCGAGGCGGACGGCTGTGCGCGGCGAAGGGCCTGCTGGACGCGGCCATCGCCCACCGCTGCTCACGCCTGGTGGTCTCCCGCAGCGGACCGGCGGGGCTCGATGCGCACACGGTGATGGAGGCGGCGGCGATCCGGGGCGGCCCGTTCGTCCATGCGGCTCCGCCTGTGCCCTGGGCGCCGCTGACCGCCCCGCGCTCCTTCGTCTGACACGGACGCCGGAGGCCTTACGAGGCGGCGCGTCCGGAGTCTGCTGCCGGGGTGTCCTCGCGATGGATGAAGGTCGCCAGCAGGTCACCGACGGGGTGGTCGGCCTCGGTGGGATGGCGCAGGGCGACGGTGGGGTCGATCGTGTAGCGGTTGCGGCGGCCGACGCGTGTGCGCGTGAGATAGCCGGCCGCTTCGAGGTCGGCGACGATCAACTGTACGGCGCGTTCGGTGATGCCGATGTGCTCGGCGACGTCCCGGAGCCGTGCATCGGGGTCCTGGGCGAGGGCGATCAGGACGCGGGCGTGATTGGTCAGGAACGTCCACTGGTCGCCGCGTCCGGAGGGGGGCTGGCTCATGACCTTCATCTTACGAAGCGAGCTTCGCCTGTCCAGCGTCGTTTCGCGAAATCCAATTGACGAAAAAGTTTTCGCGTAACTCTTGACGGGTTTTGGTGGAGCAGGTGATGATGAACACATCGCCAGATGTCCTCCCTTGTCAGAGTTGAGAAGGTTTTCGATGTCTGTCCGCACCCAGACCCGTCCCGCCGAGTCCGGCCCGTTGGTCCGCGCCGTCACGCCCGCCCTCTCAGCCCTCCGACTCCGCCCCAGGAACTCGATGCCCCATGAATGATCTGTCGTTCGCCGTCCCGCTGTGGGTGTGGGCCGCGGTGTCGCTCGTCATCGCCGTCATGCTCGCCGTGGATCTGATCGCCCACCGCGACAACCACGTCATCGGGTTCAAGGAAGCGGCCGTCTGGTCCGGGGTGTGGATCGCGATCGGCCTGGCCTTCGGCCTGGTCCTGCTCGCGTGGCAGGGCGGAGAGGTGTCCTCCACGTACTACGCCGGATACCTGATCGAGAAGGCACTGTCGATCGACAATGTCTTCGTCTTCGCCCTGGTCTTCTCGTTCTTCGCCGTGCCCGACGCCTATCAGCACAAAGTCCTGTTCTGGGGTGTCATCGGCGCCCTGGTGTTCCGGCTGGTGTTCATCTTCGTCGGCGCCGAACTGCTGCAACTCTTCTTCTGGACCGCCTACCTGTTCGGCGCGTTCCTCATCTGGACCGGCTACAAGATGGCCGTCTCCAAGGACGAGGAAGTCCATCCCGACCGCAACATCGTCGTCCGTCTGGTCAAGAAGATCGTCCCCACCGACCCGACGTTCCACGGTGGCCGGTTCTTCACGAAGATCAACGGGCGGCGCGTGGCCACCCTGCTGTTCGTGGCCCTGGTCGCGATCGAGGCCACGGACCTGATCTTCGCCGTCGACTCCGTCGCCGCGATCCTCGCGATCACCACCAACACCTTCCTGGTGTGGACCGCCAACGCCTTCGCGGTGCTCGGCCTGCGCAGCCTGTACTTCTGCCTGGCCGGGCTGCTGCGCCGCTTCGGCTACCTCCACTACGGGCTCGCGGTGCTGCTCGCCTTCGCCGGCGTCAAGCTGATCCTGTCCGAAACCCCCGTGGGCAAGTTGCCCATCCCCCTCACCCTCGGCGTCATCGTCGTCACCATCACGGTGTCCATCGGCTGGTCCCTGTTCGCCACGCGTGACGACCACGGTGACCACGGCGGCACCACGCCGGGTACGGGCAGTGCGGGCGGGGCCGAAACCGGCCCGGCGACCGGCCCGGCGACCGGCCCGGCGACCGGCCCGGCGGCCGGCTCGAGCTCCGCACCTTCCGCCCGCTCGCGCGGTACGGAGCCGAACTGACCGTCGCGGTCACCTCCGCTCCACTGTTCCCGGGTGGGCGCCGCACCCACGGCGCCCACGGCCGACGCACCGCGGCGATACGCCGGACCGGAACCTCAGCGCGACGCCGCCCCGGCGTCCTCCTTGGCGTCCGTCTCCGTCTCCGTCTCCGCCGAGGCCGGCCCGCCGAGCACCGCGTCCGCCGCCGTGTACAGATCCGCCGGGCGGACCCCGCTCAGCGCCGTCACCAGATGACCGTCGGGGCGCACCAGCAGCACCGTGTGGGCCGCCGCCCCCGGGTAGCTCTCGGCGACCAGCAGTTCGGCGCGGTGCGGCAGCGCCGAGACGGCCGCCGCCAGCCGGGGCATGATCCCGGCGGACACCCAGTGCCGTCGCTCCCACACACCCGTACCCGGCGCGATCAGCACCACCAGCAGCGCGCCCCGGCCCAGCCGGTCCCGGAGCCGGACGAACGTGCCGTCCTCCGCCGTGACCCGCACATCGGTCACCGCCGCACCGAGCGCTGTCCCGACCGGCGCCTCGCCCTCGAGCCGGCCGGGCGTGAGCGGGGAGTTCGCGTACCCTCCCGGCGCGCCCAGCGCGCCCCGCCCCAGGTGACCGTCCATCAGCAGTGTGTCGTGCCCCCGCGCGGAGCCGGGAACGTAGGCACGCAGTCCTCCCCCGCCCCGCAGCAGCGGCAGCGCCTGGTCGGCGGCGCGCAGCCGGGCGGCGACGATCGCGCGGCGCTCGGTCTGGTAGCTGTCGAGCAGCGCCTCGTGCGGCCCGTGGTGCCAGGCCAGCGCCAGCTTCCAGGCGAGGTTGTCCGCGTCGCGCAGCCCCTCGTCCAGCCCGTGCGTGCCCAGGGCGCCCAGCAGATGGGCCGCGTCCCCGGCGAGGAACACCCGGTCGGCCCGCCAGCGCCGGGCCAGCCGGTGGTGCACCGTGTGGACCCCGGTGTCCAGGAGTTCGTACGGCGGGGTCGGACCGCCGCCCCAGCCGGCCAGGGTCTCCCGGATGCGGGTCAGCAGCAGTTCGGGCGTGACCAGGTCCTTGCCCGGCGGGAGCAGCCAGTCCAGCCGCCACACGTCGTCCGGCAGCGGCCGCGCGATGATCTCTCCGGCGGAGGGACCGGACGTACGCCATGGCGGCAGGCGGTGCAGCAGGGCCTCGTCGTACCAGGGAAGCTCGGTGCGCAGGGTGGCCACGGCGTGTCGCTCCACCGCGGTACGGCCGGGGAAGCGGATGTCCTGGAGCTTGCGCACGGTCGAGCGCGGTCCGTCGCAGCCGACCAGGTAACTGCCGCGCCACCAGGTGCCCGTCGCGCCGCGCGTGCGGGCGGTGACGCCCGAGGGTTCCTGCTCTATGGTGTCCAGCCGGCTCTCCACGGCGGTCCTCACCAGCCGCTCGCCGACGAGAGCCTGGCGCAGGGCATCCGTCAGGACGTGCTGGGCGATGTGCAGGGGAGCGGGATCGCCGTCGCCGAAGGCGATCTCACACATCACCTGCTTGCGCCGCACCGACCGCCATCCGGCCCAACGGACACCGGCGTGCGCGAGCGGTACGCCGGTCAGCCGCTCGAGCAGCGCGGCCGTGTCCTCGCGCAGGACGACGGTGCGGGCCGGACGGGGCTCGTCCTTGCCCGGCCCTTCGTCGAGCACCACGCACGGCACCTCCTGACGTGCCAGCGCCAGTGCGAGCGTCAGCCCGACGGGCCCCGCTCCGACGATGATCACCGGGTCCACGGCGCGGCGCCCCCTGCCCGAAGTGACGTCCGAAGGGACGTGGCGGAACAGGAAGATGGAGCAGGGTGCACGATCACAGAACGTATGCAACCTATTGCCGGTGCTTGCGTCAAGTGACCGAAGGCCGGTGGCGATCAAGAAAGAGGGCAACGGCCCGCCCCATCACTTGACTGCTCATCACACCAGCCCCGGGCGTACGGCTCCGCGGCACCAACCGGATCGGCCGGCAACTCGACATGGCTGTGGCCCGCCGAATCCCGGCGGGCCACAGTGATCCCGTACGGCAGGGGGATGTCAGATGGTGCCGCCCGCACCGGTCCCGTGCGTGCCGCCCACCTCGGCCGCGTTGAGGTCGTCGATGTCGTCCGCGCCGAGCACCGCGCCCGTGCTCCGCTTGCTGCGGCGCAGCCGTGCCTCGAGCCAGGAGGCGAACGAGGTGAGGATGAAGTTGAGGACGATGAAGATGACCGCCACCACGATGAAGCTGGGGATGACGTTCGCGTAGTTGGCCGCCAGCGTGCCGCGCGAGTTGAGCAGTTCGGTGAAGCCGAGCATCACGCCGCCCAGCGCGGTGTCCTTCACGATGACGACCAGCTGGCTGACGATCGCCGGGAGCATGACCGTGACCGCCTGCGGCAGCAGGATGCTGCGCATCGTCTGGCTCTTGCGCAGACCGATCGCCTGGGCGGCCTCGCTCTGGCCCCGGGGCAGGGCGAGAATGCCGGCCCGGACCACCTCGGCGAGGACCGAGGCGTTGTAGAGCACCAGGCCGGTGACGACCGCGTACAGGGGCCGGTCGCCACTGCTGACGTCCGTGGAACGGGCGAAGAACTCGTTGGCGAACAGCATCAGCAGCAGCACCGGGATGGCGCGGAAGAACTCGACCACCGCGCCGGCCGGGCCACGCACCCAACGGTGGTCGGACAAACGTGCGATGCCGAGGATCGCGCCCAGCGGGAGGGCGATCACCATGGCGAGACTCGCTGCCTTCAGCGTGTCGGCCAGGCCCGGCAGCAGGTACGTCGTCCACGCGTCGGACGTGGTGAAGGGCTCCCACAGGGACCATTCGAGCTGGCCCTTGTCGTCCAGCACCCGCCAGACCCACCACAGCAGCAGGGCGAGCAGGACGAAGAAGACGACCGAGAAGATCAGGTTGCGCCGCTTGGCCTTCGGGCCGGGAGCGTCGTAGAGAACAGAAGTCATCGCTTCACCGCCAGGCGCTTGCTCAGCCAGTTGAGGAACAGGCCGGTGGGCAGGGTCAGTACCACGAACCCGAAGGCGAAGACCGCGCCGATGAGCAGCGTCTGTGCCTCGTTCTCGATCATTTCCTTCATCAGCAGCGCGGCCTCCGCCACACCGATGGTGGCCGCCACGGTCGTGTTCTTCGTCAGCGCGATCAGCACGTTGGCCAGGGGACCGATCACCGAGCGGAAGGCCTGGGGCAGCACGACGAGCCGGAGCACCTGACTGAAGCTCAGCCCGAGGGCCCGTGCGGCCTCCGCCTGCCCGACGGGCACCGTGTTGATGCCGGAACGGATCGCCTCGCACACGAAGGCGGCGGTGTAGGCGACGAGACCGAGCACGGCCAGCCGGAAGTACTTGAGTTCGAAGTCGTCCGGGGCACCCATCGCCAGGCCGAAGATGTCGGCGAGGCCGAGCGACGTGAAGACGATGATGACGGTCAGGGGAATGTTCCGGACGATGTTCACGTAGGCGGTGCCGAACCCGCGCATCAGCGGGACCGGGCTGACCCGCATGGCCGCCAGCAGGGTGCCCCAGACCAGGGATCCGATGGCCGAGAAGACGGTGAGTTGCACCGTGACCCAGAAAGCGCCCAGCAGGGACGGGTCGTCATAGTTTGAAAGAAAGTCGAACACGATCTCCCGCGCTTCCGGGTGTGTGACGTACGTGTCGGACGTGACGCGCCGCCGCCGGGGAAGTGGTGGGCGGCGGCACGTCGGCGGATCCCCGCGTCTGCCGCGGGGATCCTGCGTCGGAGAAGTCCCGCCTTACTGGACGAGCTGGCCGATCTTCGGGGCCTCCTCGTTCTTGTAGTTCGCCGGGCCGAAGTTCTCGTCGACAGCCTTCTGCCACGAACCGTCGCTGACCATCTTCTCGAGGGCCTTGTTGACCTTGTTCAGGGTCTCGGTGTCGCCCTTCTTGACGCCGATGCCGTAGTTCTCGTTGCTCAGCTTCAGGCCGGCGAGCTTGAACTTGCCCTTGTACTGCTCCTGCGCGGCGTAGCCGGCGAGGATCGAGTCGTCGGTGGTCAGCGCGTCCACCTGGCCGGTCTGCAGGGCGGACAGGCACTCGGAGTAGCCACCGCGCTCACTCAGCTGGGCCTTCGGAGCGAAGTCCTTCTTGACGTTCTGCGCCGAGGTGGAGCCGGTCACCGAGCAGAGCTTCTTGTCGTTCAGGTCGGTGGCCTCGGAGATGTCCGAGTCGGCCTTGACCAGCAGGTCCTGGTGGGCCAGCAGGTACGGGCCGGCGAAGTCGACCTTCTGCTTGCGCTCGTCGGTGATCGAGTAGGTCGCCGCGATGAGCTTCACGTCACCGCGCGAGAGGGCGTTCTCACGTTCGGCGCTCTTGGTCTCGATCCACTCGATCTGGTCGGGCTCGTAGCCGAGCTCCTTGGCGACGTAGGTCGCCACGTCCACGTCGAAGCCGGAGAAGTCGCCGCCCGGCTCCTTCAGCCCGAGGCCGGGCTGGTCGTACTTGATGCCGATCTTGATCTTCTCGCCGCCGCCCGAGGAGGACGAGCCGCTGTTACCGCTGTCGTCGCCGCCACAGGCGGTCGCGGTCAGGGCGAGGGCGAACACGGCGGCCGAGGCGGCGGTGACCTTGCGGAGCTTCATGGTGCACATCCTTTGACTGGTGAAATGATGCGGCCCGGTCCATGTCCGGTGACGCGAATCGGCAGGGCCCGAGGGGCGCTGTCAGTGGTGAAGGATCTTCGACAGGAAGTCCTTGGCGCGGTCGCTGCGCGGGTTGCTGAAGAACTGGTCCGGCGAGGCCTCTTCGACGATGCGACCGTCTGCCATGAACACCACACGATTTGCAGCCGAACGGGCGAATCCCATCTCGTGGGTGACGACGATCATGGTCATGCCGTCGCGGGCGAGCTGCTGCATGACCTCCAGCACCTCGTTGATCATCTCGGGGTCGAGAGCCGAGGTCGGCTCGTCGAAGAGCATGACCTTGGGCTCCATCGCCAGGGCCCGCGCGATGGCGACACGCTGCTGCTGGCCACCGGAGAGCTGTGCGGGGTACTTCTCGGCCTGCGCGCTCACGCCGACCCGGTCGAGCAGGGCACGGGCCCGCTCCTCGGCCGCCTTCTTGTCCTTCTTGCGGACCTTGACCTGGCCCAGCGTCACGTTCTCCAGCACGGTCTTGTGCGCGAAGAGGTTGAAGGACTGGAAGACCATGCCCACGTCGGCCCGGAGCCGGGCGAGTTCCTTGCCCTCGTCGGGCAGGGGCTTGCCGTCGATGGTGATCGACCCGTCGTCGATCGTCTCAAGTCGGTTGATGGTGCGGCACAGGGTGGACTTGCCGGACCCGGAGGGTCCGATGACCACGACGACTTCGCCGCGGGCGATCGTCAGGTCGATGTCCTGGAGTACGTGCAACGCGCCGAAGTGCTTGTTGACGCTCTTCAGGACGACCAGATCGCCGGTCGCGGCCACATCTTCCTTGGCCACCGATACTTCGGTCATCGCTCTCAGGCTCCGTCCTCCTCGGTTTCGGAGGAGAGTAGTAATCCTCCAGACCTGCGTCATTACATCTGAGGGGAATCTGAGCATCACGATCCGATAGCAATCGGACACCTGTCGTAGCACTTGTGAGCAGGGGTGATTTCGGCCGGGTAACGGTACGAAAGCGCAACCGGAACTCTCTTGACGCCGTCCTCATTCATCGGCGTGACTGCACAGTGCACGCGCGCGTTCACGCGTTTTCACAGAGACGGATCGTACGGCCGATGAACCGAAGGGGGCCCTGGTGAGACTGCTTCTTGTCGAGGACGACAACCACGTCGCCGCCGCCCTGTCGGCGGTGCTGGCGCGGCACGGTTTCGACGTCACCCACGCGCGCAGCGGCGAGGAGGCCCTCCAGGCGCTGGTCCCCGAGGGGGACGGCTTCGGCGTGGTCCTGCTCGACCTGGGGCTGCCCGACCAGGACGGCTACGAGGTCTGCGGCAAGATCCGCAAACGCACCGCCACCCCGGTGATCATGGTCACCGCGCGGTCCGACGTCCGCTCCCGCATCCACGGACTCAACCTCGGTGCCGACGACTACGTGGTCAAGCCCTACGACACGGGCGAGCTGCTCGCACGGATCCACGCCGTCAGCCGGCGCAGCGTCCAGGAGGAGGCCACGGGCAGCACCGAGACGGAGCTGCGCCTCGGCCCGGTCCGTATCGAGCTGCCGACCCGCCAGGTCAGCGTGAACGGTGCGGTGGTGCAGCTGACCCGCAAGGAGTTCGATCTGCTCGCCCTGCTCGCACAGCGGCCGGGAGTCGTCTTCCGCCGGGAACAGATCATCAGCGAGGTGTGGCGCACCAGCTGGGAGGGGACCGGGCGCACCCTGGAGGTGCACGTCGCCTCCCTGCGCGCCAAGCTGCGCATGCCCGCCCTCATCGAGACCGTACGCGGCGTCGGCTACCGGCTCGTCGCCCCGACGGGCTAGCGGCACCAGGTGCATACGCGTCTGCTTCCGCTGCTCATCGTCCTGATGGCGGCCGTGCTGCTCGCTCTCGGCATCCCGCTGGCCGTCAGTCTGGCCGGCGCGCAGCAGCAGAAGGTCGTCGTCGACCGGATCGACGACACCGCGCGATTCGCTGCCCTCGCCCAGTTCGTCACCGAGCCCGCCGCCCCGACCGCCGGGGATACCGACGAGCGCCGGGAGACGCTCAGCAGCGAGCTCCGCAGCTACCACCGGGTGTACGGCATCCGCGCGGGTGTCTTCTACCGCAACGACTCGCCCATGGCGCACGCCCCGGCCGACTGGTTCCTGCCCCCCACGGGCGAGGTGCGCGACGCCTTCGAGGAGGCGCTGCTCAGCCGGCGCAGCCACGACCCCGAGCAGGTGTGGCCCTGGCAGCGGCGCAGTCTCGTGGTGGCCTCACCCGTCATCCGGGACGGTGACGTCGTCGCCGTCGTGGTCACCGACTCGCCGACCGGGCAGATGCGGTCCCGCATCCTGCGCGGCTGGCTGGTCATCGCCGCGGGGGAGGCGGCCGCGATGCTGCTGGCCGTCGGCGCGGCCCTGCGACTGACCGGCTGGGTGCTGCGACCCGTACGGGTCCTGGACGCCACCACCCACGACATCGCCACCGGGAGGCTGAAGTCCAGGGTCGCGGCGGCCGGCGGACCGCCGGAGCTCAGACGGCTCGCCCGGTCGTTCAACGAGATGGCGGACAACGTCGAGAGCGTGCTGGAGCAGCAGCGCGCCTTCGTCGCGGACGCCTCCCACCAGCTGCGCAACCCGCTCTCGGCGCTGCTGCTGAGGATCGAGCTGCTCGCCCTGGAGCTGCCGGAGGGCAATGCGGAGATCGCCTCTGTCCAGGCCGAGGGCAGGCGCCTGGCGGAGGTCCTGGACGATCTGCTCGATCTCGCGCTGGCCGAGCACAGCGAGCCGCACCTCCAGGTCGCCGACATCGGCGCCCTCGCCGCCGAGCGCGTCGCCGCCTGGTCACCCGCCGCCGAGGCCAAGGGCGTGCGGCTGACCGGAGCCTGCCCGCCGACCACCGCGTGGGCCGACCCCGTCGCACTGTCCAGCGTGCTCGACGCGGTCATCGACAACGCGGTGAAGTTCACGCCCGAGGGCGAGACCGTCGAGGTGAGCGTCTCGTCCAACGGTGACACCTCCACGGTCGTCGTCACCGACGACGGCCCGGGACTGACCGAGGAGGAGCTGACCCGCGTCGGCGACCGCTTCTGGCGCAGCGGCCGGCACCAGAACATCAAGGGGTCGGGTCTCGGTCTGTCCATCTCCCGGGCCCTGCTCGCGGCGGGCGGCGGCTCGATCGCGTACGGACGGCACGAGCCGCACGGACTGCGGGTGACGGTGACCGTGCCGAGGGACGCGCCCGCGGGTGAGCCGACGGCTCAGGGTTTGACGGACCGGTAGTAGCGGCGCGCGCCCTCGTGCAGCAGCAGCGGATCGGTGTAGATCGCGGTGCGTACGTCGACCAGCTGGGCGGAGTGGACGTGCGCGCCGATGCCGTCGCGGCTCCTGAGCACGACCCGGGTCAGCCACTCGGTGAGCCGGGGGTCCGCGTCCGTCCGGGTGATCAGGAGGTTGGACACCGCCATCGTCGGGACGGCCGAGCCGAGCTGACTGCCCGGGTAGGCGGACTCCGGCATGTTCGTGGCCCGGTAGTAGCGCGTGGCGCCGCCCTGCTCGTGCAGCTTCGCGACCAGGTCCGCCTCGATCGGCACGAACCGCAGCGCGGACTGCTCGGCGAACGTCTTCAGTCCGTCCGTGGGCAGCCCGCCGGACCAGAAGAAGGCGTCCAGACCGTGGCCCAGTCGCGCGGGGCCGGTGTCGATGCCGTCGGAGGAGGGCCTGATGTCCTTCTCCGGATCGATGCCGGCGGCCGTGAGCACCCGGTCGGCGATGAGCCGGACCCCCGACTTGGGCGGCCCTATGGCGACCCGCTTGCCCCGCAGATCCCCGACGGAGCGGATACCCGAGCCGGGCGCGACCGCGAGCTGCACATAGTCGTCGTACAGGCGCGCCACCCCGCGCAGCCGGTCGGCGCCGGGCCGGTGGTCCAGCCGGTACGTCTCCACCGCGTCGGCCGCGGCGATGGCGAAGTCGGCCTGGCCGGTCGCCACGCGGCGCACGTTCTCCTGCGAGCCGTCGCTCGTCTCCAGCCGGACATCGAGGTCGGGCATGTTCTTGCCGAGCGAGGTGCGCAACAGCTCGCCGTACTTCTGGTAGACCCCGGCACGGGTGCCCGTGCTCAGGGTGATCGCCCCGCCGGGCGGGTCCTCGCTCCAGGGGGCCAGCCACCACAGCAGCAGCCCGAGCGCCACGAGGGCGGCGGCCGCGCCCCGCAGGGCCCGTCGCCTGCCGAGCCGGGACAGCGTGGGGGACATGCGCGTGATCCTGCCAGCCCGTGTCTCCGCTGACCAGGGCGGAGCTCACAGAAAGGGGTGGCGCGGGCGCACCGCTACAGTCGCGGCATGAGTGCTTCGCCTGCCGATCTGGTGCGTGAGTTCCACCGTGCGTTCGGGCTGGACGCGCGGGACAAACCGTCCGAGGTCTCGCCGGACCTCGCCGCCCACCGCGGCGGACTGCTCGCCGAGGAGGCCAGGGAGGTCGCCGAGGTGTCGGTCACCGGCCCGCTCGACCGGCTGGCGCACGAACTGGCCGACGTCGTCTATGTCGCGTACGGCACGGCGCTGGTCCACGGGATCGGCCTGGACGACGTGATCGCCGAGGTCCACCGTTCCAACATGACCAAGCTCGGCCCCGGCGGGGAGGTCGGCCGACGTGCCGACGGCAAGATCCTCAAGGGCGACCACTACGAGGCTCCGGACGTCTCGGCGGTGCTGCGCCGGCAGGGATGGACACCGCGCGGGGAGGCCTGAGCGGGTCCGCCCGCCGGGAGGACGCGTGGTCGCCCTCCGCGCGGACCCGACGGCCGCCGCGGCCCGCGGCGGGCCCCGGCCGCGCGCCGGTGCTCCGGGCACCGCGTACCACCTGGGCCCGCGGGGCTTACGGGCCTCCGCGCGGGAGAGCTGTCCGTGGCACCGCCTACTCTTGGGGACATGAGCAGCATCGACCGGAGCCAGTCAGTGGGCGGCACGCGCACGTACGAAGTACGCACCTACGGGTGCCAGATGAACGTCCACGACTCCGAGCGATTGTCCGGGCTGCTGGAGGACGCGGGTTACGTCCGCGCCGCGGAGGGGTCCGACGGCGACGCCGACGTCGTCGTCTTCAACACCTGCGCCGTGCGGGAGAACGCCGACAACAAGCTGTACGGCAACCTCGGCCACCTCGCCCCGAAGAAGGCGAGCCGACCCGGCATGCAGATCGCGGTCGGCGGCTGCCTGGCGCAGAAGGACCGCGACACGATCGTGAAGCGGGCCCCCTGGGTGGACGTCGTCTTCGGCACGCACAACATCGGCAAGCTGCCCGTCCTGCTGGAGCGCGCCCGCGTCCAGGAGGAGGCACAGGTCGAGATCGCCGAGTCGCTGGAGGCGTTCCCCTCCACGCTGCCGACCCGGCGCGAGAGCGCCTACGCCGCCTGGGTCTCCATCTCCGTCGGCTGCAACAACACCTGCACCTTCTGCATCGTCCCCGCGCTGCGCGGCAAGGAGAAGGACCGCCGCCCCGGCGACATCCTCGCCGAGATCGAGGCCCTGGTCGGTGAGGGGGTCTCGGAGATCACCCTGCTCGGCCAGAACGTCAACGCGTACGGCTCCGACATCGGCGACCGTGAGGCGTTCGGCAAGCTGCTGCGGGCCTGCGGGACGATCGACGGCCTGGAGCGCGTCCGCTTCACCTCCCCGCACCCGCGCGACTTCACCGACGACGTCATCGCCGCCATGGCCGAGACGCCCAACGTGATGCCGCAGCTCCACATGCCGCTCCAGTCCGGCTCCGACCCGGTCCTGAAGGCGATGCGCCGTTCCTACCGGCAGGAGCGCTTCCTCGGGATCATCGACAAGGTCCGGTCCGCGATTCCGCACGCGGCGATCAGCACCGACATCATCGTCGGCTTCCCCGGCGAGACCGAGGCGGACTTCGAGCAGACCCTGCACGTGGTCCGCGAGGCCCGCTTCGCCCAGGCGTTCACCTTCCAGTACTCCAAGCGTCCCGGCACCCCGGCCGCCGAAATGGACGGGCAGATCCCCAAGAAGGTCGTCCAGGAACGCTACGAGCGGCTGGTCGCCCTCCAGGAGCAGATTTCCTGGGAGGAGAACAAGAAGCAGGTCGGCCGCACGCTGGAGTTGATGGTCGCCGAGGGCGAGGGCCGCAAGGACGGCACCACGCACCGCCTCTCCGGCCGTGCCCCCGACAGCCGCCTGGTGCACTTCACCAAGCCCGAGCGGGACGTGCGCCCCGGCGACGTGGTCACCGTCGAGATCACCTACGCCGCCCCGCACCATCTCCTCGCCGAGGGTGCCGTGCTGGACGTGCGCCGCACCCGCGCGGGTGACGCCTGGGAGAGGCGCAGCGGCGAGAAGGCGGCACGACCCGCGGGCGTGCTGCTCGGCCTGCCCAAGGTGGGCGTGCCCGAGCCGCTTCCCGCGGCCACCGGCGGCTGCGCCGTCGACTGACCCGGCCCACCCGCCCCCCGGCGGTACGGCCACGCCCGGTGGTGGACCGTGCCGCCGTTCCGGGCCGCAGTAGGCTGCTGATCATGCTTGTCGCCGCCGCAGTCTGCCCCTGCCCGCCGCTGCTCGTGCCGCAGGTCGCCGCGGGTGCCGCCCCCGAGCTGGACACCGCGCGCGCCGCGTGCACGGACGCCCTGGGGGTGCTCGCCGCCGCCCGGCCCGATCTGCTGGTGGTGGTCGGCCCGGCGGACGGCACCGGGCCCGAGACCTATCCGCAGGGCACTGCGGGGTCCTTCCGGGGCTTCGGCGTCGACCTGGACGTACGACTGGGGCAGGGCGAGGACACGGCCGGGCGGGAACTGCCGTACGGGCTCGCCGTCGGCGCCTGGCTGCTGAACCGGACCGGATGGACGGACGCTCCCGTCGAGGGCCGGGGCGTGGGGGAACCTCTCACGGCCGAGCGGTGTACCGAGGAGGGGGAGCGCATCGCGGGCCGGGCGGAGCGGGTGGCGATGCTGGTGATGGGTGACGCCAGTGCCTGCCGCACGCTCAAGGCACCGGGCTACCTCGACGAGCGCGCGGCCCCCTTCGACGCGCGGCTCGCGCGCGCCCTGGGCGCCGCCGACACCGGAGCGCTGCGTTCACTGGACGCCGGGCTGGCCCGCGAGCTGAGGGTGTCGGGCCGGGCACCCTGGCAGGTACTCGCCGGCGCGGCGGCGGGGAACGGGAAGCTGGAAGGCACGCTGCTGTACGAGGACGCTCCGTACGGGGTGGGCTACATCGTGGCCACCTGGTCCTAGAGGCCGATACCGTCCGCGGCCGTCGGTCCGGCCGCCGTCACCCGGTCCGGGCTCGCGTCGGCCGCGCTGTTGGACGCCCACGGCCGCAGGCCGCCCGCCGGTCTCCGGTCGTCGTCCCGGGCCGTGCGCCGGCACGGCCGGCGGCGCGTTCCGGCGCCCTCCGTCCGATGCCGGCAGCGGCGGACGGCCGGGAGCGATCGGTGTGCTCCGCGGCCGTCCGTCGGTGTGCCGCTCAGGAAGCGGGCGGCGGCCCGGCCGGCGGCGTGGTGGTGTCGTCCGTCCCCGGGCCGCCGGGGTCGTTCTTGTGCGTGAAGCGGTCCACGGCGCCCTTGGCCTTCCCGGTACCCGACTGGATCCGGTCGCTGTACTTGCCCTTGGTCCGCTTGTCGACGGTCTGCGCGGCCTTGTCCAGACCGTGCTGGATCTTGCCCTCGTGCTGCTGCGCGAGGCCGGAGACCTTGTCCTTGGCCGGGCCGATCTTGGCCTTCAGATTGTCCAGCAGACCCATGATGTACCTTCCCTCGCGGCGACCTATGTGCGGGCGCCCTCCCCGGCCTCACTGCCGGCGGCCTCGGAGGACTGCTGCTTCGGGATGTCGACGGCCTCGGTGCCGGTGACCCGGCCGGCCTCCCGCACCGCAGGCTCCGCGGTCTCCGGGGCCCCGGTGGTGCCCTTCGGCTCCGTGGTCCCGGCCGCGTCCTGCGCACCGATCCCGTCCTCCGCGCCCGCACCGGCTGTCACTCCGTCGGCCCGGGCCTCGGCGGCTGCCGTCTCCTCCGTGGTCTTCGGCCTCCGAAAAAGCCGTGCAAAAACGCCCATATCCACTCCATACATTACTCGTACGGGCGACATTCCGCGCCGCCCGATGTGTCCGTTCGTGTGACCCCGGCCATCGCCGCCGCGATCCGGCGACGGGAACCTCGCAACGGGCAACGACCCGGCCGGTGCGGCGTCACGTAACCCGTTCGAGAGCGGGGTGCGAGGTTTGCGAGACTGGATCGGTGAGCAGCGCACCCCTCGTCCCCCGTGTCATCGCCGTCGTCGGGCCCACCGCGGCCGGAAAATCCGATCTGGGCGTCTTTCTGGCCCAGCGGCTCGGCGGAGAAGTCGTCAACGCCGACTCGATGCAGCTCTACCGGGGGATGGACATCGGCACCGCCAAGCTGACGCCCGGGGAGCGCGGTGGTGTCCCGCACCATCTGCTGGACATCTGGGACGTCACCGTCACCGCGTCCGTCGCCGAGTACCAACGGCTGGCCCGGGAACGGATCGACGCGCTGCTCGCCGACGGACGCTGGCCCGTCCTGGTCGGCGGATCCGGTCTCTATGTGCGCGGAGCCGTCGACAACCTTCGGTTCCCGGGCACCGATCCCGAGGTCAGGGCCCGTCTGGAGGAGGAACTCACGCTGCGCGGACCCGGTGCGCTGCACGCGCGCCTCGCCGCGGCGGACCCCGCGGCCGCACGGGCGATCCTGCCGGGCAACGGCCGCCGCATCGTCCGCGCGCTCGAAGTCATCGAGATCACCGGCAGGCCCTTCACCGCCAACCTCCCGGGCCACGACTCGGTCTACGAGACACTTCAGATCGGCGTCGACGTGGCCCGCCCGGAACTGGACGAGCGCATCGCCCGGCGGGTCGACCGGATGTGGGACGCGGGTCTGGTGGACGAAGTGCGCGCACTTCAGGCGCAAGGGTTGCGCGAGGGGCGTACGGCGTCGCGAGCGCTCGGCTACCAGCAGGTGCTCGCGGCCCTCGCAGGGGAGTGCACCCTCGAGGAGGCCCGGTCCGAGACCGTACGTGCCACCAAGCGCTTCGCGCGCCGTCAGGATTCATGGTTCAGGCGCGATCCCCGGGTGCACTGGTTGAGTGGGGCCGCGGCGGACCTCGCGGAACTTCCCCAGCTCGCGATGTCGTTGGTCGAACGACCGGTTACAGCCTGATCACGTCCTGGCATCGGGACGCCCAGGCCGTCATCCGGGCATGTGACGCCGTGCCATCATCGAGCTTCGATCGACCAGTGGAGTCCTAGTTGGGAGGGCGCGTGGCGATGGAGGCCGGCCCTCGCGACACCGCACACGGCACCGAACACCTCACGACCGAGCGGGGTGCACCGGAGGAGGAGACCGACCGTCTCACCTCCGACGGGCCGGAGGACACGGGCGGTGTGACCGACGACGGCCCCGAGCCGGACGAGATGTTCGCCGCCGGCGAGGCGGTCGAGGTGGAGCTGCGCCCGCAGCGCAGGCTGCGCCTGTGGCAGCTCGCGCCCATCGTCGCCCTGGCCGCGCTCGGCTCCCTGATGTTCGCCTTCCCGCTCGCCTTCGACTTCGGCGACAGCGGCGCGGTGATCGCCATGCTGGGGCTGTTGATCTGCTCCTGCTCGGCGGGCTGGGGCATGATGGCCGCCCGCAGGGTGGGGTACACCTGGCCGGGCCTGCCGGCCAGGGGCTCCGGACGCAGAGCCGACTGGCGGGTGGTGACCGCCTACGCCGTGATGGTCGCCGCCGTGGTCGGCCTGGCGGTCTGGCGGGTCGCCCGGCTGCGCTGACACCGCGCGGGGCGTCGGCTCACCGCCCCGGCGACGGACTGCCACCGGGCGGGGCGTCGGTCCAGCGGCGGCGACAGGCTGTCACCGGCACCCCGTACGATCGAGGAATGAGCACGCGGATCGCCTTCCTCAAGGGGCACGGCACGGAGAACGACTTCGTGATCGTCCCGGACCCCGAGAACGCCATCGACCTCCCCCCGGCCACCGTCGCCGCCCTGTGCGACCGCCGCGCGGGCATCGGCGGCGACGGGCTGCTCCACGTGGTGCGGTCCGCGGCGCACCCCGAGGCCCGGGGGATGGCGGCCGGGGCCGAGTGGTTCATGGACTACCGCAACGGCGACGGCTCGATCGCGGAGATGTGCGGCAACGGCGTGCGTGTGTTCGCGCGCTACCTCCAGCGCGCGGGGCATGTGTCCGCGGGAGACATCGCGATCGCCACGCGCGGGGGTGTGAAGACCGTGCACATCGCCAAGGAGGGCGACATCACCGTCGGCATGGGCCGGGCGCTGTTCCCCGAGGGCGAGGTCACCGTGAGCGTCGGAGGGCGCGAGTGGCCCGCGCGGAACGTGAACATGGGCAATCCGCACGCCGTGGCCTTCGTCGACGACCTCGCCCACGCGGGCGATCTGACGACCCCGCCCCCGGTCGGCCCGCCGTCCGCCTACCCGGACGGTGTGAACGTGGAGTTCGTCGTCGACCGCGGCCCGCGGCATGTGGCGCTGCGGGTGCACGAGCGCGGGGCGGGCGAGACCCGGTCCTGCGGCACGGGCGCGTGCGCGGTCGCCGTGGCCGCCGCCCGCAGGGACGGCGCCGACCCGGACGTCACCGGTACGCCGGCGACGTACACCGTGGACGTGCCCGGCGGCACCCTCGTGATCACCGAACGGCCCGGCGGCGAGATCGAGATGACCGGTCCCGCGGTGATCGTCGCCGAGGGCCTGATCGAGACGGAATGGCTGGAGAGCGCCCTTCGCTGACCAGGGCGCCGGCTGGGTATCCCAGCCCCGGGACGGCCCGGTGGCCGTATCCGCAGGACGGAGAGGGGTCTCGGGCTTCGAGATCATGGCTGACCACCGGCCCGATGGCGTGAAAGCGACTGCCGAGGGGCCTTCGCTCGATGGGGTGATCCGTTTCACGCTCGGCCGGAGGCGGCCGGTCCGGCGGGTCGGGGTCGGTAGCATCAAGCACCGGCCCGGACGGGGGACGAGTACCGTCCCCTGAGCCCGAGTCCGCCCTGGGGCACGCCGTCCGCCGGTCCACGCAGCCGGAGGTGCCCATGAACGCGGAGGCCGTGAATCCCGCGACCCCAGGCCCTGTGACATCTGGTCACGTCACACCCACGGGGTCGCGCAGGAAGTCCCGCCCCCGGCTCGACCTGCGTCGGCTCGGCCGGGCCGCGCTGCTCGGCGGCACCGCGCGTGACCGGCTCCCCGACGCCATCGGACACGTCGTCGACGCGCACCGTGCCCATTACCCCGACGCGGATCTCGAACCCCTGCGCCACGCCTATGTGTTGGCGGAGTCCTCGCACCGCGGTCAGATGCGCAAGAGCGGCGAGCCGTACATCACCCACCCGCTGGCCGTGACCCTCATCCTCGCCGAACTCGGCGCCGAGACGACGACGTTGACCGCCTCGCTGCTCCACGACACCGTCGAGGACACGGATGTGACGCTGGAACAGGTGCGGGACCAGTTCGGCGAGGAGGTCCGGTATCTCGTCGACGGCGTCACCAAGTTGGAGAAGGTCGACTACGGCGCCGCCGCCGAACCCGAGACCTTCCGCAAGATGCTCGTCGCCACCGGCAACGACGTCCGCGTGATGTCGATCAAACTCGCCGACCGGCTGCACAACATGCGCACGCTCGGTGTGATGCGTCTCGAGAAACAGGAACGCATCGCCAAGGTGACCCGGGACGTGCTCATCCCGCTCGCCGAACGGCTCGGTGTGCAGGCGCTCAAGACGGAGCTGGAAGACCTCGTCTTCGCGATTCTGCACCCCGAGGAGTACCGGCACACACGGGAGCTGGTCGTGCGCAACGCGGCCCGCGGGGACGACCCGCTCGCCGATGTCGCCGACGACGTGCGCAAGGTGCTCCGCGAGGCGGACATCACCGCCGAAGTCCTCATCCGCCCGCGCCACTTCGTCTCCGTGCACCGGGTGTCCCGGAAGCGCGGGCCGCTGCGGGGCGCCGACTTCGGCCGGGTGCTGGTACTGGTGAACGAGGACGCCGACTGCTACGGCGTCCTGGGCGAGCTGCACACCTGTATGACGCCCGTCGTCTCGGAGTTCAAGGACTTCATCGCCGTACCGAAGTTCAACCTGTACCAGTCGCTGCACACCGCCGTGTCCGGCGCGGACGGCCAGGTCGTCGAGGTGCTCATCCGCACCCATCAGATGCACAAGGTGGCCGAGGCCGGGGTCGTCGCCCTCGGCAACCCCTACGCCGCCTCGCCGGAGGAACAGTCCGCGAGCGACGGCGAACGCGTCGACCCCACCCGGCCCGGCTGGCTCTCCCGGCTCCTCGACTGGCAGCGGGCGGCGCCCGACCCCGACACCTTCTGGTCCACTCTGCGCGAGGACCTCGCCCAGGACCGCGAGATCACCGTCTTCCGCCCCGACGGAGGCAGGCTCGGTCTGCCCGAGGGGGCGACCTGTGTCGACGCCGCCTACGCGCAGTACGGCGAGGACGCCCACGCGTGTATCGGCGCCCGGGTCAACGGCCGGCTGGCGACGCTGAGCACCGTGCTGAAGGACGGCGACACCGTCCAGTTGCTGATGGGGCAGGAAGCGGCTTCCGAGCCCTCCCGGGAGTGGCTGGAGCACGCACACACCCCGGCCGCGCGGATCGCCATCCAACGGTGGCTGACGGCCCACCCCGCACAGGACGGCCACCCCGCACAGGACGAGGCGGCCGCGCCGGAAGCGGCCGCGACGTCCCGGCCGCTCTCCGGGGAACCTGCCCCGCCGCAGCCGCCGGACGTCCCGGAGACGGTGTCCGGCCGCCCCGCCGCCGCCCAGGTCCTGACCGACCGGCCCGGCGCGACCGTACGGCTGGCCGGCTGCTGCACGCCCGTACCGCCGGACGCCGTGACCGGTTTCGCGGTGCGCGGGGGAGTGGTCACCGTGCACCGCGCGGGGTGCGCCGGGGTGGCGGGGATGAGGAGCGAGGGACGCCCCGAGGTCGGTGTGCGCTGGGGGGAGGGCGCCGAGTGCCGGGTCACGCTGGTCGCGGAGTCGTTCGTGCGTCCGCATCTGCTCGCGGATCTCACCGAGGCCATGGCCGTCGAGGGTGCCGAGATCGTCTCCGCGACGGTCGAGCCGCCGGACCGGCAGCAGGTGCGGCACACCTACACGGTGCAGTTGCCGGATGCCGCCCGCCTTCCCACCCTGATGCGCGCGATGCGTGACGTGGCCGGGGTGTACGACGTGAGCCGGGCCCAGCCGCACCGCCCCGGTGACTGACGGATCCCCATGGCGTCCACATGGCGTCCGGGCGGTGTGATGATCCGATCGGGTGCGCCGGAAGCGCGCCGTCGCCGTCGCATACGCGCCCGCTGATAGCCGTGGGGCATGCCCATGCCCATGCCGCTCGCCCCTCGCCACCATGCCACCCGCCGCCGCCGGAGGGCGGCCACGGCGCTTGCCGCCTGTGCCGTCTCCGGCTGCCTGCTCTCCGCGAGTGCCCCGGCCGACCCGCTCGGCATCGGTGACCGCCTCTTCCCCCACCTGGGCAACCCCGGATACGACGTCCTGTCGTACGACCTCGCCCTGACCTATCCGGGCCGCAACGACCGGCCGCTCCAGGCCGTCACCACCATCGACGCCCGCCTCACCGCGGACCTGGACCGGATCAACCTCGACTTCACCCACGGCACGGTCAGGTCGGTCGAGGTCGACGGGCGTCCCGCCGCCTTCACCGGCGCCGGCGAGGACCTGGTGATCACCCCCGGGGACGGTCCCGGCGTGGGCGATCCGGTCCGTATCACCGTCCGCCACACCAGCGACCCGGTGGCCGGGGACCGCGAGGGCGGCTGGGTGCGCACCGCGGACGGCCTCGCCATGGCCAACCAGGCGGACGCGGCCCACCTGGTGTTTCCCTGCAACGACCACCCTTCCGACAAGGCGATGTTCACCTTCCGGATCACCGCCCCCGACGGCCACACCGCCGTCGCCAACGGTCTGCCCTCGGGCGTCGACCGCACGCGCGGGGCCACCACCTGGACGTACCGGACCCTGCACCCCATGGCGACGGAACTGGCCCAGGTGTCCATCGGCCGTTCCACGGTCGTGCACCGCGCCGGCCCGCACGGTCTGCCGCTGCGGGACGTCGTCCCCACCGGGCACCGCGCGCAGGCGGAACCGTGGCTGGCGAAGACCCCCGGACAGATCTCCTGGATGGAGGAGAGAGCCGGACGCTACCCGTTCGCCACCTACGGAATGCTCCTCGCCGACGCGTCCACCGGCTTCGCGCTCGAGACCCAGACGCTCTCCCTCTTCGAGCGCGAGATGTTCACCGATCCCGGACTCCCCGCCTGGTACGTGGAGTCGATCATGGTGCATGAACTGGCCCACCAGTGGTTCGGCAACAGCGTCAGCCCTCGCACCTGGTCCGACCTGTGGCTCAACGAGGGACACGCCACCTGGTACGAGGCGCTGTACGCCGAGGAGAAGGGCGGCGGATCCCTCGAGGCCCGGATGAAGGCCGCCTACGCGGCCTCCGACGGTGTGCGCGCGGCAGGAGGACCGCCGGCCGCCCCCAAGCCCCCGGAGCCCGGCCGGAAGATCGGCATCTTCCGGCCGAACGTCTACGCCGGCGGCGCGCTGGTGCTGTACGCCCTGCGCGAGGAGATCGGCCGCACCGCCTTCGAACGCCTGGAACGCGCCTGGGTCACCCGCCACCGCGACGGCACGGCCGGGACCTCCGACGTCGTCCGGCTGGCCTCCGAGACGGCCGGACGCGACCTGACCGGCTTCCTGCACCCCTGGCTCTACGGCGTCACGACCCCGCCGATGCCCGGCCACCCGGAATGGAAGGCGGCGGCCCGCGACGCGACGCCCGCCCGGCGGCCGGTACCGCCCGCGCACCGGCCGGGCGCGAGCCGGGAATAAGACGATGACGCCACGCCCGTCCCGTGCGACCATCGTCAGGTCGGCACCACACCGGCCACGGGAATCTCCCGGGCGGCCCGGACGTTGTGCACAGTGACGGAGTGCCCTGCCGGGCCGGCTCCGTCGCCAGAAAGTGACTCGACGACGTAAGGACCCAATGACCTCCTCTTCTTCCCCTTCCCAGGACACCAAGCGCTTCGCGGCCACCCCTACCGAAGGTCTTCGGGCCGATGCCCTGATGGAAGAGGACGTCGCCTGGAGCGTCGGGACCGACTCGGAGCGGGACGGCGACCAGTTCGACCGCTCCGAGCGTGCGGCCCTGCGCCGTGTCGCGGGCCTCTCCACCGAACTCGAGGACGTCACCGAGGTCGAGTACCGGCAGCTCCGGCTGGAGCGCGTGGTACTCGTCGGGGTGTGGACCTCGGGAACCGCGCAGGACGCGGAGAACTCCCTGGCGGAGCTCGCCGCCCTCGCCGAGACGGCGGGTGCCCTCGTTCTCGACGGCGTGATCCAGCGCCGTGACAAGCCCGACGCCGCCACCTACATCGGCTCCGGCAAGGCCCAGGAACTGCGCGACATCGTGCTCGACTCGGGCGCGGACACCGTCATCTGCGACGGTGAGCTCAGCCCCGGTCAGCTGATCCACCTCGAGGACGTCGTCAAGGTCAAGGTCATCGACCGTACGGCCCTGATCCTCGACATCTTCGCCCAGCACGCCAAGTCCCGTGAGGGCAAGGCACAGGTCGCACTCGCGCAGATGCAGTACATGCTGCCGCGACTGCGCGGCTGGGGTCAGTCGCTGTCCCGGCAGATGGGCGGCGGCAAGGGCGGCGGCCTCGCCACGCGTGGCCCCGGTGAAACCAAGATCGAAACGGACCGGCGGCGGATCCGCGAGAAGATGGCGAAGATGCGCCGTGAGATCGCGGAGATGAAGACCGGCCGCGAGATCAAGCGCCAGGAGCGCAAGCGCCACAAGGTGCCGTCCGTGGCCATCGCGGGCTACACCAACGCCGGTAAGTCCTCGCTGCTCAACCGCCTCACGGGCGCGGGCGTCCTGGTCGAGAACGCCCTGTTCGCGACCCTCGACCCGACCGTGCGCCGGGCCGAGACCCCGAGCGGCCGGCTGTACACGCTGGCCGACACCGTCGGCTTCGTCCGGCATCTGCCGCACCACCTGGTCGAGGCGTTCCGTTCCACGATGGAGGAGGTCGGCGACGCCGACCTGATCGTGCACGTGGTGGACGGTTCGCACCCGGTTCCCGAGGAGCAGCTGGCCGCCGTGCGCGAGGTGATCAGGGACGTCGGCGCCACCGACGTACCCGAGATCGTCGTGATCAACAAGGCGGACGCGGCCGACCCGCTGACGCTTCAGCGGCTGCTGCGGGTGGAGAAGAACTCCATCGCGGTCTCGGCCCGCACCGGCCAGGGCATCGAAGAACTGCGCGCGCTCATCGACAACGAGCTGCCCCGGCCGTCCGTGGAGATCGAGGCACTCGTGCCGTACACCCACGGCAAGCTGGTCGCCCGTGCCCATGACGAGGGTGAGGTGATCTCCGAGGAGCACACCACGGAGGGCACCCTGATCAAGGTGCGGGTGCACGAGGAGCTGGCGGCGGAACTCACGCCGTACGTTCCCACTCCGGCCGGCTGATCCCGCCCGAGGCGACGTGAAGGCCCGCCCCCTGCTTCTGGCAGGGGGCGGGCCTTCACAGGTCCGGGCAGAGCGAGAACCGGCCCGGAGCGCCGCCCGGCCCCGGTGCGCGGCGGCACGCGGGACCGGGCCGGCCGGTCACTGACCGGCGAACTTCCCGCTGACCGCGTCGTACACGCCCTTGGCCTCGTCACCGAGGCGCGGTCCGGCGAGCCAGCCCGACGTCACGGGGCCGATGGAGGTGTTGGACACCAGCGCGGGCCTGCCGTCCGAACCGGCCGAGACCCAGCCGCCCCCGGACGAACCGGCGGTCATGCTGCACCCGATGCGGTACATCGTCGGGTCGTTCGCGCCGAGCGACAGCCGCCCGGGCTTGTCGGCGCAGCGGTACAGGGTCTGGCCGTCGTACGGCGGAGCCGCCGGGTAGCCGATCGCCGTCAGCTCCTCCGTCTCGGCGGCCGAGGGGGCGTTGAAGTCCACCGGCAGCGCCGAACCGACCGTCTCCTCCAGCGACTTGCCGTCCCCGCCCTTCTCCGGCGTCGCATGGATGACCGCGAAGTCGTAGCTGGCGCCGTCACCACCGGTGGCGCCACCCTGCTCGATCCACTGGTCCGAGGTCTGCGCCCAGTCACCCCACCAGATGCCGTACGGGGCGACCTCTTCCTCGGTGGCGCTCTCGAGCTCCTTCGCCGACTTGCCGGCGTCGTTGTACGACGGCACGAACGCGATGTTGCGGTACCAGCCGCCCTTCTTTCCAGCGTGCACACAGTGGCCCGCCGTCCACACCATGTTGGACTTGCCCGGGTTGGCCGGGTCCTGCACCACCGTCGCCGAGCAGACCATCGTCCCCTCGGGGGAGTCGAAGAAGACCTTCCCGGCCGTGGGGGCGTTGGCGTGGTACGACGGTGCGACGGCCGCCGCCTGCACCGGCTCCGGGGTGGGGTCGGTCACGCCCTGGTCACCGGAGATGTCGTTCTCGTCGACCCCCTGGTCGGGCTCCTCGGCATCCCGCATGCGGTCCGGGTCCCACAGGTCCTCGATGATCGGGTTGACGTAGTCCTGCGCCTCGCGCAGCCAGTCGTCCTTGTCCCAGTTCTTCCAGGCCCCGTCCCGCCACTTGTCGATATCGATCCCGTGCTCCTTGAGCCGGTCCCTGATGTCGTCCGGGATCTTCAGCTTGCCGTCGTCGGCAGCGGCGGTCGCGGAAGGGTCGGCGCTCGCGTCGGCGCCGCCCGAGTCGCAGGCGGTGGCGGTGAGGGCGAGCGCCGAGGCGAGTGCGACAGCGGCCAGAACGGGGGAGGTTCCGCGCCGGGCCCGCCCCCCTCGGCGAGCGGTGGACGACGGCCGTATGGATCGCATGATCTGACTCCCCCTGATGAACGAACGTGGTGCCGCGGCCGTCTTCACACCCGGACCCACGCGGAGTTCGCGGATGTTCCACGGCCTCCGGGAACGGCATCACACACTATGCGCTCGCTGTGGGGGACACCCGACGGAACGGCAACGGTTCGGCTACAAGCCACCTGACCTGGCCGATCGTCCGGAGATGCGCCGATGTGAGACCGGCGCGCGTCGGCACAGGCGGTGCTCGGGCGGGCGCATGCCGCACGGGTGGCCCGTAACCCCCGTGCGCGGACCGGAGTTGACAGCGGTGGGCAACCCGCTGCCCGCGCGCGATCCCCCGCGCGTGGTCCCGGCGGCGGCACAGGGGAGGGCGGAGACGGTGACGGAATCCACAGACCGAGGACGGGGGCCGGGGACCGGCAACCGGTGGCTCAGTGGCTCCGGTGCATGCCCTCTGGAGGACCCCGACCCGCGCGGGGCGGCCGAGGCGGCGGCCACGGAGAACCTTCTGCGCTGCTGGGTGCGCGAGACCGGCGTCCGCGCTCCCCGCGGCGACATCCTGTGTCTCCCGCTGCCGGTCAGCGGCACGGCCCTGCTGGTCCCCGTCCTGTACTGGTCCCCGACGGGCCGGCACCGTTTCGGGCTCCCCTACCTGGCCGACGCCCCCGATCCCGCCCCGCCCGTCGACGCCGTCCTGCTCGCCGCCCTCCTCGGCAGGGAGGCGTCCGGCCCGGCCCCCCGGCCGGCCCGCGACGGCACCGACCTGGTCGCCCGCGTCGCCGACTCCGTCCGCCGCGTCACCGCCGTCCTCACCGAGCGGCGGACCCGTACGGCCGACCACCCGGACCTCTTCCTCGCCGCGGAGCAGGCGCTCGTCCTGGGGCATCCCCTGCACCCCGATCCGAAGAGCCGCGACGGCCTCCGCGACGCCGAGGCCCGGCAGTACTCACCCGAGGCGCGCGGCTCCTTCCCCCTGCACTGGATGGCCGTCGCCCCCTCCCTGCTCGCCGCCGACTCCGCCTGGACCGAGCGGGGCCGCGCGGTCACCGCGCCGGACCTCACCGCACGGCTCGCCGGCCCCGGACTGCCCTTGCCCGACGGTTACGCGGCGCTGCCCCTGCACCCCTGGCAACTGGGCCAGGTCCGCCGGCGTCCGGCGACGGCCGCGCTGCTGGACGCCGGACTGCTGCGCGACCTCGGCAGCCATGGCGAACCCTGGCACCCCACGTCCTCCGTACGGACCGTCCACCGCACCGGTGCCCCGGCCATGCTCAAGCTGTCGCTGGCCTTGCGCATCACCAACTCCCGCCGGGAGAACCTCCGCAAGGAACTCCACCGGGGCGTCGAGGTCCACCGGCTGCTGCGCACCGGACTGTCCCGGCGGTGGCGGGCCGCGCACCCCGGCTTCGACATTGTCCGCGACCCGGCCTGGCTCGCCGTGAACGGACCGGCCGGTGACCCGGTGCCCGGCCTCGACCTGGTGATCCGGCACAACCCGTTCGGACCGCGGGACGACGTCGCCTGCGTCGCCGGACTCGTCTCGCCGTGCCCGCGCGCCGACGGCCCCATGAGATCCCGGCTGGCCGAACTGATCACCCGCCTGGTCACCCGGACGGGACGGCCGCCCGGGGCCGTCGCCACCGAGTGGTTCCTGCGCTACCTGGAGCATGTGGTGCGGCCCGTGCTCTGGCTGGACGCCGTGGCCGGCATCGCACTGGAGGCGCACCAGCAGAACACCCTGGTCCTGCTCGACCCCGACGGCTGGCCCGCGGGCGGCCGGTACCGCGACAACCAGGGCTACTACTTCCGCGAGTCGCGACGCCCGGAACTGGACGCGCTGCTGCCCGGCATCGGTGAGCACAGCGACACCTTCGTCCGCGACGGGGTCACCGACGAACGCTTCGCCTACTACCTGGGCATCAACAACGTCCTCGGAGTCATCGGCGCCATGGGCTCCCAGCGCCTCGTCGACGAACGGCTGTTGCTCGCCGCCTTCCGCCGGTTCCTCACCGAGGTCCGCGCCGGACCGCCCCGGACCCGTGGCACCCTGCCCGACCTCCTGCTGGACTCACCCACCCTGCGCTGCAAGGCCAATCTGCTGACCCGGGTGCACGGCCTCGACGAACTCGTCGGCCCGGTCGACACCCAGTCCGTCTACGTCACCATCGCCAACCCGCTGCGCCCATGACGGCCGGAGACATCACCGCCTGGGGCCCGGCGAGCACTCCCGCGGGCCTGTTCCGTCTCGTCCCCGTGCGGGTGGAGCGGGACCTGCCGCTGCTGGCACGGTGGATGAACGACCCGGCCGTGGCCGCCTTCTGGGGACTCTCCGGCCCGCCGGCCCTGACGGCCGACCACGTACGGGCCCAGCTGACCGCCGACGGACACAGCGTGCCGTGCCTGGGGGTCCTGGACGGTACGCCGATGAGCTACTGGGAGATCTACCGCGCGGACCTCGATCCCCTGGCCCGCCACTACCCCGCCCGGCCGTACGACACCGGCCTGCACGTCCTCATCGGCGCCGCCGGCGACCGGGGGCGGGGCCTCGGCAGCACCCTGCTCAGGGCCGTCGCCGATCTCGCCCTCGACAACCGGCCCGCCGCACCCCGTGTCGTCGCGGAACCCGATCTGCGCAACACCCCCTCCGTCGCCGCGTTCCTGAAGGCGGGCTTCCGCTTCTTCGCCGAGGCCGATCTGCCGGCCAAGCGGGCGGCCCTCATGGTCCGGGACCGCTCTCTGCGTCATGTGCTGTAGCGCCCGCCCGCCTTTTGGGCCCGCCCGCCTTTTTGGGGCTGCCCTCTCTTCGGGGCTGCCCTCTCTTCGGGGCCGGCCGCCCTTCGGGGCCGCCCGCCCCCTTGGTTCCGCCCGCTCCCTTGCCGAGTCCGAGGAGACCTCGTCTTGATCGCACCACCGGCCGTCGCCGTGATCGCACGAATGTCAGTGCCGGGTCGTAGGGTGGTCGCGCTATGACGAAGCCCTCACTCCCCGAACTCCTGCACGCCGCTGTTGCCGCTGTCGGCGGCACGGAGCGCCCCGGCCAGGTGACCATGGCCGAAGCCGTCGCCGAGGCGATCGACGACGGCTCCCATCTGCTGGTCCAGGCCGGTACCGGCACCGGAAAGTCGCTCGGCTACCTGGTGCCCGCGCTCGCGCACGGGGAGAGAGTGGTGGTGGCCACGGCCACCCTGGCCCTGCAGCGCCAGCTGGTGGAGCGGGATCTGCCGCGCACGGTGGAGTCGCTGCATCCGCTGCTGCGCCGCCGCCCGGATTTCGCGATGCTCAAGGGCCGCTCCAACTACCTGTGCCTGCACCGGCTCCACGAGGGGGTTCCGCAGGACGAGGAGGAAGGGCTCTTCGACCAGTTCGAGGCGGCCGCCCCCACCAGCAAGCTGGGCCAGGACCTGCTGCGGCTGCGTGACTGGTCGGACGAGACGGAGACCGGCGACCGGGACAATCTGACGCCGGGCGTCTCCGACCGGGCCTGGTCCCAGGTGTCGGTCTCGTCGCGGGAGTGCCTGGGAGCCACGAAGTGCGCCTACGGTGCCGAATGTTTCGCCGAGGCCGCCCGTGAGCGCGCCAAGCTGGCGGACGTGGTCGTCACCAACCACGCCCTGCTCGCGATCGACGCCATCGAGGGCGCCCCGGTGCTCCCGCAGCACGAGGTGCTGATCGTCGACGAGGCGCATGAGCTGGTCTCCCGGGTCACCGGGGTCGCCACCGGGGAGCTCACCCCGGGACAGGTCAACCGTGCGGTCCGGCGCGCGGCGAAGCTGGTCGACGAGAAGGCCGCGGACCAGCTCCAGACCGCCGCCGAAGGGTTCGAACGGCTGATGGAGCTGGCCCTCCCGGGCCGGCTGGAGGAGATCCCGGAGGACCTCGGCTACGCGCTCATGGCGCTGCGCGACGCGTGCCGGACCGTCATCTCGGCGATCGGCGGCACCCGCGACAAGTCCGTTCAGGACGAGGACGCGGTCCGCAAGCAGGCGCTGGCCTCCGTGGAGAGCGTGCACGACGTGGCGGAGCGGATCACGAACGGCTCCGAATGGGACGTCGTCTGGTACGAGCGCCATGACCGCTTCGGAGCGTCCCTGCGCGTCGCTCCCATGTCCGTCTCGGGCCTGCTGCGGGAGAAGCTCTTCACCGACCGTTCCGTGGTCCTGACCTCCGCGACGCTGAAGCTGGGCGGCGACTTCAACGGCGTCGGGGCGTCGCTGGGGCTCGCCGCCGAGGGGGTCGAGGGCGATGACCTCCCGCAGTGGAAGGGCGTGGACGTCGGTTCGCCGTTCGACTACCCCAGGCAGGGCATCCTGTACGTCGCGAAGCATCTGGCGCGCCCGGCCCGTGACGGTGACCGCGGGGACATGCTGGACGAACTCACCGAGCTCATCCAGGCGGCGGGCGGTCGCACCCTGGGGCTGTTCTCCTCGATGCGGGCCGCCCAGCTCGCTGCCGAGGAGCTGCGCTCGCGCATTCCCCAGTTCCCGATCCTCCTCCAGGGCGAGGAGACACTCGGTGAGCTGATCAAGAACTTCGCGGCCGACCCGAAGACCTGTCTCTTCGGCACGCTCTCGCTCTGGCAGGGGGTCGACGTACCGGGGCCGAGCTGTCAGCTGGTGGTCATGGACAAGATCCCCTTCCCCCGTCCGGACGACCCGTTGATGAGTGCCCGGCAGAAGGCCGTGGAGGAGGCGGGTGGCAACGGCTTCATGGCGGTCGCCGCCACTCATGCCGCACTGCTGATGGCACAGGGCGCCGGCCGTCTCGTCCGTGCCTCGGGGGACCGGGGCGTGGTGGCGGTACTGGACCAGCGGCTGGCCACCGCCCGTTACGGGAGCTATCTGAAGGCTTCGCTGCCCGACTTCTGGTACACCACGGACCGCAATCAGGTCAGGAAGTCGCTGGCCGCCATCGACGCGGCGGCCGTCCGGGCGGAGGCGGGCACACAGGAGCCGGCCGAGGCGGAGTGAGCCCGGTGGTGTGCCGCCTCACGGTCGGCACACCATGCTGTCCGAGGCGCCGGCGGGCGGGTCCGGACAGCGCAGGACCCCGGAACCGGCGCAGGGGTCCCGGGGTCCGGTCAGGGGGCGGGGCCGAGGCCGAAGCCGGCCCGCACGATGCTCAGACGCGGCGCAGAACGGCCACCACCTTGCCGAGAATGGTCGCGTCGTCGCCGGGGATCGGCTCGTAGGCCGCGTTGTGCGGGAGGAGCCACACATGGCCGTCCTCGCGCTTGAAGCGCTTGACGGTCGCCTCGCCGTCGAGCATCGCCGCCACGATGTCGCCGTTCTCCGCGACCGGCTGGCGGCGGACCGTGACCCAGTCCCCGTCGCAGATCGCCGCTTCGATCATGGAATCGCCGACGACCTTCAGCACGAACAGCTCGCCGTCGCCCACCAGTTGCCGGGGCAGCGGGAAGACGTCCTCGACGGACTCCTCGGCGAGGATCGGGCCACCGGCGGCGATACGGCCGACCAGCGGGACGTAGGACGCGGCCGGCTTGCCGGCGGTGTCGGTGGGCTGCACGGAGGCGGCCTGGTCGGAGCCGCGCACCTCGTACGCCCGCGGGCGGTGCGGGTCGCGGCGCAGGAAGCCCTTGCGCTCCAGCGCCATGAGCTGGTGTGCCACCGAGGAGGTACTGGAGAGGCCGACCGCCTGGCCGATCTCGCGCATCGACGGCGGGTAGCCCCGGCGCTGCACCGAATCCCTGATGACCTCGATCACCCGGCGCTGGCGGTCGGTGAGTCCCGAGCTGTCCGCCCGGATGCCGGGAGGTCGGCCTGGCAGGGAACGCTTGGGCCCCTCGGGATGCGCACCTTCGTTCATCACGTGCACCGGCTCGGGCCGGCCCTGGGAGCGGTCCTGGGCAGTGATGGCGGCACTGTCTGCGGTCGTGGTCACGTCGGCCCCTCTCGATGGTCTCCCTGCAGCACAACGGTAGTAGCTTTCGAAAGGTTGCGCCAAACACACGTTCGAGTGAAAAATCGCGAATTGCGGTACGCCATCTCTCGTCGAGGTGTATTGGCCGCCACGTTCCCGGCCGGATGGACGGGCCCATCGTTGTACTCTTCGCCGCCGGGGCGGTGACCTCCCGGGACTCTCCCGGGTTGCGATCACAGTCTGCCATCGGGTGCCCCGGCACGCGGGAAGCGGCCCCGGTCCGTTCGTGAGTCGCATGGTTTCCCGCTCCCCGGGAACACGGTCTCCCCCGTCCCGCGGCGCCCGCCCGCGGCGCGCGGGCGACACGCGTGCAGAGCGTTGGATGTATGAGCCAATCCCCACATGTAGTGGTTGGATTGCGGCAGTGGCCCAGAAGTTGTGGTCCCCCGGGTCTTCGGGCCCTCCGAGATCGCCTATGCTGGTGCTGCTTCGTGAGGCCCGTGAGGGCTTGCGAGGTCAATGAGTCTGCTGTGAGGAGGGTTGGGAGTTTCATGCACTGCCCCTTCTGCAGGCACCCCGACAGCCGTGTCGTCGACAGTCGTACGACCGACGACGGCACGTCGATCCGCCGCCGCCGCCAGTGTCCGGACTGCTCCCGTCGTTTCACGACCGTGGAGACGTGTTCGCTCATGGTGGTCAAGCGGTCCGGGGTCACCGAGCCGTTCAGCCGCACCAAGGTCATCAACGGTGTGCGCAAGGCGTGCCAGGGGCGGCCCGTCACCGAGGACGCCCTCGCCCAGCTCGGGCAGCGGGTCGAGGAGGCGGTACGGGCCACCGGGAGTGCCGAGCTGACCACCCACGACGTGGGGCTGGCCATACTCGGCCCGCTGCAGGAACTCGACCTCGTCGCCTATCTGCGGTTCGCGTCCGTCTACCGGGCGTTCGACTCGCTCGACGACTTCGAGGCCGCGATCGCGGAACTCCGGGGGGCGGACCGGGCCGCCGCGGGCGCCGCGGGCGGCGGGGACGGCGGGGACGGGGACGGCGAGGGAGCCGTCGCGGGGAGCCAGGAAGGCGACAGCGGGCCCGGAGGGACCGTCCAGGTCCCCGAACCCGCTCCCGCCGCCGACTGACCGGCGGGCCGGCCGCGGATGCCGGATGCGGGGACCGGCCGGGCGGCGGCGATGAGAAGACCTGTTGCGGGCAGACGAGTGGGTGCTCGCAATACCAGACAGAACACCGTGCCACGGGAACAATCGGGGCACTTCAGGGCGTTTTTGCCCGTACAGGGAGGCGGCATGACAGAGACGGCGAGCGGTCCGGCAAGGAGTTCCCGAGCCAAGAGCAACAAGGCCGGCAAGGGACTGCGTGTCGAGCGCATCCACACCACTCCCGGAGTCCACCCCTACGACGAGGTGGCCTGGGAGCGCCGTGACGTCGTGATGACCAACTGGCGTGACGGCTCGGTCAACTTCGAGCAGCGCGGCGTGGAGTTCCCCGACTTCTGGTCGGTGAACGCGGTCAACATCGTCACCAGCAAGTACTTCCGCGGTGCGGTGGGCACCCCGCAGCGCGAGACCGGCCTCAGGCAGCTGATCGACCGCATCGTGAAGACGTACCGGAAGGCCGGTGAGGACCACAGGTACTTCGCCTCGCCCGCCGACGCGGAGATCTTCGAGCACGAGCTGGCGTACGCCCTCCTGCACCAGATCTTCAGCTTCAACAGCCCCGTCTGGTTCAACGTGGGCACGCCTCAGCCGCAGCAGGTCTCCGCCTGCTTCATCCTGGCCGTCGACGACTCCATGGAGTCGATCCTCGACTGGTACAAGGAAGAGGGCATGATCTTCAAGGGCGGCTCCGGCGCCGGCCTGAACCTCTCCCGGATCCGCTCCTCCAAGGAACTGCTCTCCTCCGGCGGCAACGCCTCGGGACCGGTCTCCTTCATGCGCGGAGCCGACGCCTCCGCCGGAACGATCAAGTCCGGTGGCGCCACCCGTCGCGCCGCCAAGATGGTCGTCCTCGACGTGGACCACCCGGACATCGAGGACTTCGTCGAGACCAAGGTCAAGGAAGAGGAGAAGATCCGCGTCCTGCGCGACGCGGGCTACGACATGGACCTGGGCGGCGACGACATCGCCTCCGTCCAGTATCAGAACGCCAACAACTCGGTCCGCGTCAACGACGAGTTCATGCAGGCGGTCGAGCAGGGCGGCAAGTTCGGCCTGCGCGCCCGGATGACCGGCGAGGTCATCGAGGAGGTCGACGCCAAGGCGCTCTTCCGCAAGATCGCCGAGGCCGCGTGGGCCTGCGCCGACCCGGGCATCCAGTACGACGGTGTCATCAACAACTGGCACACCTGTCCCGAGTCCGGCCGGATCACCGCGTCGAACCCGTGCAGCGAGTACATGCACCTGGACAACACGTCCTGCAACCTGGCCTCGCTGAACCTGATGAAGTTCCTGAAGGACGACAGCCGGGGCAACCAGTCCTTCGAGGCCGAGCGTTTCCAGAAGGTCGTCGAGCTGGTCATCACCGCGATGGACATCTCGATCTGCTTCGCGGACTTCCCGACCCAGAAGATCGGCGACAACACCCGCGCCTTCCGCCAGCTCGGCATCGGCTACGCCAACCTCGGCGCCCTGCTGATGGCGACCGGCCACGCCTACGACTCCGAGGGCGGCCGGTCCCTGGCCGGTGCCATCACCTCTCTGATGACCGGTACGGCGTACCGCCGCTCCGCCGAACTCGCCGCGATCGTCGGCCCGTACGACGGCTACGCCCGTAACGCCGACGCCCACAAGCGCGTCATGAAGCAGCACGCCGACGCCAACGGCGCGGCGGTGCGCATGGACGACCTGGACACCCCGGTGTGGGCCGCCGCCACCGAGGCCTGGCAGGACGTGATCCGCGTCGGTGAGAAGAACGGCTTCCGCAACGCCCAGGCGTCCGTGCTCGCCCCGACCGGCACCATCGGTCTGGCGATGTCCTGCGACACCACCGGTGTCGAGCCCGACCTGGCGCTGGTGAAGTTCAAGAAGCTCGTCGGTGGCGGATCGATGCAGATCGTCAACGGCACCGTCCCGCAGGCCCTGCGCCGCCTGGGCTACCAGGAGGAGCAGATCGAGGCGATCGTCGCCCACATCGCCGACCACGGCAATGTGATCGACGCCCCCGGTCTCAAGCAGGAGCACTACGAGGTGTTCGACTGCGCCATGGGCGAGCGTGCCATCTCCCCGATGGGCCACGTCCGGATGATGGCCGCGATCCAGCCCTGGATCTCCGGCGCCATCTCCAAGACGGTCAACATGCCGGAGTCGGCGACCGTGGAGGAGGTCGAGGAGATCTACTTCGAGGCCTGGAAGCTCGGCGTCAAGGCGCTCGCGATCTACCGCGACAACTGCAAGGTCGGCCAGCCGCTCTCCGCGAAGACCAAGGAGAAGGAGAAGGCCGAGGTCACCGAGAAGGCCGAGGAGACGATCCGTGCCGCGGTCGAGAAGGTGGTCGAGTACCGCCCGGTCCGCAAGCGCCTCCCGAAGGGCCGTCCCGGCATCACCACCTCCTTCACCGTCGGCGGCGCCGAGGGCTACATGACCGCCAACTCCTACCCGGACGACGGTCTCGGTGAGGTCTTCCTGAAGATGTCCAAGCAGGGCTCCACCCTTGCGGGCATGATGGACGCCTTCTCCATCGCGGTCTCGGTGGGCCTCCAGTACGGTGTGCCGCTGGAGACGTACGTCGCGAAGTTCACCAACATGCGCTTCGAGCCGGCCGGTATGACGGACGACCCGGACGTGCGGATGGCGCAGTCGATCGTCGACTACATCTTCCGCCGCCTGGCGCTGGACTTCCTGCCCTTCGAGACGCGTTCCGCGCTCGGCATCCACTCCGCCGAGGAGCGTCAGCGTCACCTGGAGACCGGTTCGTACGAGCCCTCCGACGACGAGCTGGACGTCGAGGGCCTGGCCCAGTCGGCGCCACTGGCTCAGGAACTGAAGGCGGTCGCCGCGCCGAGGACCGGGGCCGAGGCGGTCACGCCGGCCCCGAAGGAGGCTCACACCAGCGCGGAACTGGTCGAGATGCAGTTGGGCATCCACGCGGACGCGCCCCTGTGCTTCTCCTGCGGTACGAAGATGCAGCGGGCCGGCTCCTGCTACATCTGCGAGGGCTGCGGCTCGACGAGCGGCTGCAGCTGACGCGTCCGGGCGCCGCCCGGAGATGAGTGAACGCGCCGAGGGCGGTGGTACCGGAACTCCGGTACCACCGCCCCCGGCGTCGTCGTCCCGTGGCGCGTCCCGTTCGCCGTGGCGCCCCGGCCCGCGCCCGGGTCAGGCCCGGCGGGTGGCTCCCATCCTGCGGGAGAACTCCGCCGGGTCGCCGTCGAAACCCTGGACACCGGGGTGGAACTCCCAGGGACCCGCACCGTCGCGGACGAACTCCGCGACGGTCGCCGCCATAGCCCCGAGCACACCGCCGAAGTCGTCCTCGGCCAGGACGGTGTATCCCTCGCGGATGCGCAGACCGGGATGGCTCACCCCGGAGAACGTCCGGCGCGTCCGGTGCTGTTGGATGACGACGCCGACCACCACGCGCGCGTACCGCTCGTCGAGCCGGTCCAGCTCCAGCGTCATCACCTCGTCGTAGCCGAAGCCGAGGCCGTCCTTGCTGTCCCGGTTGAGCAGGATGGTGCCGTCGGGGGAGCGACTGTCGAAGTGCACCACATAGGCGGGATCACCGTGCGGATCACTCGCCGGATAGGGCGCGGCGACGAGATCCAGGTCGGTGGAGGGCTCACCCGACGGACTCGGGTCCCACCTCAGCGCGATCTCGACCTTGCGGAAGCCCTTGTTGAGGCCGTTCACCAGTCTTCCCCTTCCCGTGACCGTCCTGCCCGCTCACCTCAACTGCCGGACGTTCGTAGCAGTTTGTCCATCCTGCCATGCGCAGGGTGACGGACGTCGCGAACCAGTCGCCTCGAGGGTGACCGGCGCCACGCTCCTGGGCCTTACGATGGCGCGGTGCTGGTCAAGTGGATTCGCTGCACCGTGGTGGACCGCCGCGGGTTTGAGCGGGGGCAGCGGAAGTGGGCGGGGCTTCTGGGGGAGCCGGGATTCCGGGGGCAGGGCGGGGGCTGGAGCCGAGGGCGGTCGGATGTGGCGCACATCTTCTCCTTCTGGGAGAGCCGTGCCTTCTACGACTCCTTCATGGCGCGCTCCCACGACCGGCTCGCCTCGACCCAGTCGGGGACCTTCAAGGACACCCAGGTCAGACTCTTCGACCACCGTTTCGACGTGAAGACCGGATTCGAGCCGCGCTTCACCGACGCCGACCTGCTCAGGGTGGCGCTGTGCCGGGTCCACGAGGAGCGGGCGGAACACTTCGTACTGATGCAGGAGAAGGTCTGGAACCCGGCGATGGCCGGCTCGCCCGGCATGATCCGGGGGCTGTTCGGCGAGGCGCCCGGGAGCGAGTTCCTGGTGCTGTCGATGTGGCGCTCGGCCGCCGAGCACGGCAAGTACCGCACCGAAAGGGTGGAGCGCCTCGCCCTGAGGGCGCAGACGGAGGCCGATGTCGCGGCCCTCACGGGGGACATCGTGGACATGGAGGCGGCCTGGACGGTGTGAGCTCCGGATACGGAACGGAGCACGCCTGTGCGGTGCGTGGTACGCGGTGCGCGCTGCGGTACAGGTGTGACGTACGCCGTATGGGGCCCGCACGATTGCCCGTACGGGCGTCACCCGATCTAGGGTCTTGGCATGGCACGACCACGGCGCATCGTCCTTGTCCGGCACGGTGAATCAACGGGCAATGTTGACGACTCCGTTTATGAGCGCGAACCCGATCACGCCCTGGCCCTGACCGAGCGGGGCCGACGGCAGGCGGAGGAGACGGGGGAGCGGTTGCGGAAACTGTTCGGCCACGAGCGCGTGAGCGTGTATGTCTCCCCGTACCGCCGGACGCACCAGACGCTGCGTGCCTTCGGGCTGGACCCCGGGCTGATACGGGTGCGCGAGGAGCCGAGGCTGCGCGAGCAGGACTGGGGCAACTGGCAGGACCGTGAGGACGTGCGTCTGCAGAAGGCGTACCGGGACGCCTACGGGCACTTCTTCTACCGGTTCGCCCAGGGCGAGTCCGGAGCAGATGTGTACGACCGCGTCGGTGGTTTCCTGGAGAGCCTGTTCCGCAGCTTCGAGGAGCCCGACCATCCGCCGAACGTCATGATCGTCACCCACGGTCTGGCGATGCGGCTGTTCTGCATGCGGTGGTTCCACTGGACGGTGGCGGAGTTCGAGTCGCTGTCCAACCCGGGGAACGCCGAGATGCGGATGCTCGTTCTGGGGGAGAACGGCAAGTACACCCTCGACCGGCCCTTCGTACGCTGGCGTGAACCGGAACCGTACGGAATCACCGGATAGACGGGGGCACGGATAGAGTGGCAGGGCGATGACCGCTGAATCCTCTCCCGCCGGGCGCCTGGAGCGCGCCCTGGCCTGCCTGCGCGGACTGTCGGTGGGGGACGCACTCGGCTCCCAGTTCTTCGTGCCGGTGAACTACCCGCTGCTCAAGCGCCGCGAGCTGCCCCCGGGCCCCTGGCAGTGGACCGATGACACGGAGATGGCGTGCTCCGTCGTCACCGTCCTGGCCGCGCACCACCGGATCGACCAGGACGCCCTCGCCCGGTCCTTCGCCGTGCATCACGACTTCGACCGGGGGTACGGTCCCGCGGTCAACCGGCTGCTGCGGCTGGTCCGGGAGGGCGGGGACTGGCGCGAGCTGGCCGCGGGCCTCTTCAACGGACAGGGATCGTGGGGGAACGGCGCCGCCATGCGGATCGCGCCGCTGGGCGCCTGGTACGCGGACGACCCGGAGCAGGCCACGCACCAGGCCGAGATCTCCGCCTACCCCACGCATCAGCATCGCGAGGCGGTGGTCGGTGCCATGGCCGTCGCCGCGGCCGCCGCGCTCGCCACCGCCCCTGGAGGGCCGCCCGGGCCTGACACCCTCCTCGACGGGGTGATCGACCTGGTGCCCGCGCGAAGCGCGGTCGGCGCGGGACTGCGCCGGGCTCGGGACATGCTGGACTACAGCGACGCCGCGACGGTCGCGGCGGTGCTCGGCTGCGGACGGCGTACGACGGCGCATGACACCGTCCCCTTCGCGCTCTGGTCGGCCGCCCGGTCTCTCGGCGACTACGAGCGGGCCTTCTGGACGACCGCGCAGGTGGGCGGAGACGTGGACACGACCTGTGCGATCGTCGGTGGGGTGGTCGCCGCGGGGAAGGCCGGGGCGCCGCCCGCCGAGTGGGCCGACCGGGTCGAGCCGCTTCCCGACTGGCTGCGGACCTCGCTCTGAGGCCTGGAGAGTTCGGTGTGAAGCCTGGAGACGTCGGAACTCTCCGTGTGCGTCGGGAACTCTCTGTGACAGGTCGTTCGTTGTCGGGACATCCACTGTGTGAGGCATGAGGCCTGACAGTTACCGGAGTGCCGCGCGGTGCGCCGCCGCGTAGGTCGTGCCGGTCGTGCCGGTCCAGCCGGGAAGGGGGCGGTTGCGGTGATCATGAATGTGTGGCTCGTCGTGCTGCTCGCCCTGGGGGCTGTGGCGCTCTGCCGCGCGGGCCGGCCCGGCGCTCCCCGGCCGACCCCCGTGACGTCGGTCGGGGAGCCGCCGGGCCGGACCCGCGGTGGTCCCGGCTCGTCCCGGGCCGGGTCAGCCCATCCCGGGTCCGGCCGTGCCGGACAGTGCCTCCAGGTCGCTCTTGCGGACCCGGATGACGAACCACGCGGTGGCCAGGGCCAGTACGGCCATCGCGGCAGCGGGGATGAAGGCCGTGGAGATGCCCTGCGTGAGCACCTCGTGTCCCCAGGGCTCCGGCAGTTGCTGTGTCTGGGCGAACTCCGCCTTCTGCTCGGCCGTCCCCTCGGCGAGGAAGGCCGCGACCTGCTTGTCCGCCTCGTCCCTGCTCGCCGTGCCGAACACCGTCGTCAGCAGGGCCAGGCCCACCGACCCGCCCACCTGCTGGGTTGCGTTGAGGAGCCCGGACGCGGCGCCGGCCTCGTGCTGGGCGACCCCGGAGACCGCGGTGAGCGTCAGTGTCACGAAGTTCAGGCCCATACCGAAGCCGAAGACCAGCATCGGGCCCAGGATACCGGTGACATAGGAGCTGTCGGAGCTGATCAGTGTCTGCCAGGCCAGTCCGGTCGCGGCGAGAGCCGAACCGACGAGCATGAACGGCTTGGGGCCGAACACGGGAAGGAACCGCTGCGACAGACCCGCCCCGAGAGCGATCACGACCGTCACCGGAAGGAAGGCCAGGCCCGCCTCGATCGGGGTGTACCCGAGGACGTTCTGCACGAAGAGGACGATGTAGAAGAACATGCCGAACATCGCCGCGGCCAGGCTGAGCATGATCACATACGTGCCCGCGCGGTTGCGGTCGGTGAACATGCGCAGCGGGGTGATCGGTTCCTTGGCCCGGGACTCGATCAGCGCGAAGGCCACCAGCAGGACCACGGCGGCCGCGAAGGAGCCGATGGTCAGACTGTCCCGCCAGCCTTCCTCCGCCGCGCGTATGAAGCCGTAGACGAGGGAGGCCATGCCTGCGGTCGAGGTCACCGCACCCGCGATGTCGAAGCGGCCGGTGTGCCGCTCGGACTCGTTGATGTACATCGGTGTGAGTACGGCGATCAGCAGGCCGATCGGCACATTGACGAAGAGCACCCAGCGCCAGTCGAGCCACTCGGTGAGCATGCCGCCCGCGAGCAGGCCGATGGCGCCACCGCCCGCGGAGACCGCGGCGAAGACACCGAAGGCCCGGTTGCGCTCGGGCCCTTCCGGGAAGGTGGTGGTGATGAGTGCCAGCGAGGTGGGCGACGCGATCGCGCCTCCCACACCCTGCAGTACGCGTGCGGCCAGCAGCTGCCACGGCTCCTGGGCGAACCCGCCGAGCAGCGAGGCGAAGGTGAACAGCAGGATGCCGCTCATGAAGACACGGCGGCGGCCGAGGATGTCGCCCGCGCGGCCGCCGAGCAGCAGCAGACCGCCGAAGGTCAGGGTGTAGGCGCTGACCACCCAGGTGAGGTCGGTGGTGCTGAACCGGAGAGCGTTCTGGATGTGCGGCAGCGCGATGTTCACAATTGTCGCGTCGAGTACCACCATGAGTTGGCAGGCCGCGATGACGGTGAGCGCGATGCCGGGATGCCCCTCCCGGCGGGCCGCACCCGGTTTCTGGTCATGGATCAACGGAGAGGTTGTCACTATGGGTCCCCCACGAGTCTGTCAGTGAACGCTCGCGTTCACTGTTGCGACAAAGGTAGGAGTCCTCGACAGTGAACGCAAGCGTTCACTTAAAGCGTGCCGCTCGGCGTGTCCCCCTCAGTCGCCGCGCTGTGCGCCTTTCATCCCCGAATGCCCATGTCCGCCGCTCGTTGGAGAGAGTTCAGATGGTTACTTCGAGCTGGGCGACCGCTCACGCCCGGACGGCCGCTTCCCGCCGTCGCGGCGCAGTGCTGGATCGCGCGATCCTCGATGCCGCCCTGGAGCAGCTGAGTACGGTCGGCTGGAACGGCCTGACGATGGAGGGTGTCGCCGCCGCCGCCCAGACCGGCAAGGCCGCCGTCTACCGGCGCTGGTCGTCCAAGGAGGATCTGGTCGCGGACGCGCTCCGGGCCGGCCTGCCGCAGTTCGACGCGGTACCGGACCTGGGGAGCGTGCGCGAGGATCTGCTGGACCTGTGCCGGCGAGCGCGCGATGCGATGTTCTCCCCCGCCGGGTTCGCGGTGCGCTCGGTGATTTACGAATGTGACAGCGCACAGGCCGAGCGCTTCCATGCCGTCATCTTCGAGGGGGTCGTGGAGCCGGTCCTCAGAATGCTGCGTGAGGTGATCGAGCGTGGAATCAAGCGGGGAGAGGCGCGTGCCGAGGCGGCGAACGGCTGTGTCTTCGACGTCCTCCCGGCGATGATGATGTACCGGTCGAAGATGTGCGGCAGTGAACTCGCGGACGTCGATCTGGAGGAGATGATCGACCAGTTGATGGTTCCGCTGCTGCGGTGCGGCGGCTCGTGATCCGCGCGCCGCGCGGCCCCCGGTGTCACCCGGGGACCGGGGTGTCGCGCGTCGTCACGGGCGGCGTACGCTAAGGGCGCCATGCCGTACGAACCACCTACTCACACCGTCGAGCGCTCACTGCGCGCCACGACCGGGGCGAAGATCGTCGCAGGTGTCGACGAGGTGGGGCGCGGCGCCTGGGCCGGCCCGGTCACCGTCTGTGCGGCGATCACCGGACTGCGCCGGCCCCCGGAGGGTCTGACCGACTCCAAGCTCCTCACCGTCAAGCGGCGCACCGCGCTCGCCGAGACGTTGCGGACCTGGGTGACGTCGCACGCCCTGGGGCACGCCTCGCCCGAGGAGATCGACGAACTGGGAATGACGGCCGCGCTGCGGCTGGCGGCGGTGCGCGCTCTGGAGGCGCTGCCGGTCCGGCCCGACGCGGTGATCCTCGACGGCAAGCACGACTATCTCGGGTCTCCCTGGCGGGTCCGTACGGTCATCAAGGGTGACCAGTCGTGCGTGGCGGTCGCGGCGGCCTCGGTGATCGCCAAGGTTCAGCGCGACAAAATGATGGCCGAACTGGGCGTCGACCATGCAGACTTCGGTTTTGCGGACAACGCCGGGTATCCGTCGCCCGTGCACAAGGCCGCACTGGAGGTCCGGGGACCCACCCCGTACCACCGGTTGTCGTGGGCGTATCTTGATGCGCTGCCCCAGTGGCGGCACCTCAAGAAGGTCCGCGGCTGGACCGACGCGCGTGTTCCGGAGATCGAGGGCCAGCTCGGCTTCGACTTCTGACGCACCGCTCGCACTGATGTGCCACCCGGCGGCGCGAGCCGCACCGACGTTTGATAAGAATCAGCTTATGCCTCTCCCTCCCGAGGAGCCTCAGATTCACGAGAGTGCCCAGGGTCCCCACGCCGCGCCGGCCAACGGCCGCACCGCGTCGACCCCCCGCCCCGTACCCGGTCCCCGCCCCGCGGCTCCGTCGCGTCCCGGTCGTCCCGGCCCGCCGCGGCCCGCGCCGCCGGCGCAGCGTGCGCCGCGCGATGCGGCTCCCGCGGCCAAGCCCGCCGCGGCAACCGAGCCCGGTCCCACGCCCGAGCCCGGTTCCGCGGACCGGTCCGCACCCGCTGCGGTCACCCCGCAGATCCAGTTGATCCCGGCCTCGGCCGAGGGGGCGCTCGCCGCCGCCGAGGAGGCCGTGGACCTGCTGCTGGACTCGGGCCGCGCCCCCGGTGACATGCTGGTGGTCACCACCGGCGAGCCGCACCCGTGGGCAACCCACGAACTGTCCTTCGGTGAAGCCTCCTACTGGGCGCAGCACGATGCCGGCGACGACGTCTTCTACGCGGACGCCCGGGTGGCGGACCGCGCCGGAACGCGGCCCGTCGTCGTGGTCGCCGTCAACGGAGGCCCGGAGGCCGCGGCCGTCTCCGCGCTGTCGGTGGCTCATACCCGGGCCGGTGCCCTGCTGATCGTCTGCGGCGACCCGCAGCGGATCAACTCGGTGCTGGGCGCGACTGTCTGAGCCGGCGCCACGGTGGTCGAGCGGACGCCGTGGGGTGGTGCGAATGCCGTGGCTGCGGCGTCCGCCCGTGCGGCGTCCGGGCATGCCCTGGCCCGAGGGCCGACGCACGCCTGCCCCTGCCGTCCTGATGCCATGGCCGCGGACGGGGCGGCCGAGGCGGGGCCTGACGCGGCGTCGGCGGTTCCGCGCGGTCCCGTGCCCGAACGGCCGCGCGGGCCCGGTGTCCGGACGAGGACGGGTGTTCCGCCGACACCGTCCGCGGAACGGCGCCCGGCACCGTCCGCAGGCGTGCGGCCGTCCGCGGGAACGTCAGCGCGCCGCCGCGCGGCGCAGCACGTCCGACGCGACACCGCCGGTGCGTGGTATCCGGGGTGGCGCCTCGGACAGCGCGAACGGCTCCGGTGCCGAGCTCGCATTGGGGTGGCGGCCACCCCGCCCCTCACCGAGCACCTGCCAGCCGTCACGGGTGAGCGTGATGTACGCCCCGCAGCGCAGCCCGTGCAGGGTGCAGGCGTCCCGCAGGCCCCACATCCACGCGCCGTCCTCCTCCGTCCAACGGGCTTCGCCGTCACGGCAGTAGAGCAGCACGGCGGTGCGCACCGGTGTGCGGCGCCGCAGGTCGTGGGGGATGACCCGGCGCAGCTGGGCCAGCAGCACGTTGCGCAGCATCCAGCCGTCCGCGGCGGAGGTGCGGCGGGTGAACGAGGCGCTCGCCCGCAGACGTTCGTCCGGGTCGAGCACGGCGACGACCGCGGTCGCCGGACCGGGACGGTGCCGTGCGTGCAGTCCGCTGACGACCTCGCGCGGATTGCGCAGCAGCGGGATTCCCGCGGCGGCCCACTCCGCGGGCTCGAGCACACGCGTGGCGGAAGCGGCGGACGTCGACAGCGATGCCGCCGAGGACGGAGCGAATCCGAAGGTCACGGTCCTCCCTTCGGCTACGCCCGCACTGCGGGCGGGGTCGGATTCGGGGAGCGCGCACGCAACAGAGCCCTACCTGATCGGCGGGCGAGCCGTGCGGGTGCGGACTTCAATTCTTCCTGTCGAACTTGGATGCGGCAACGAGCAATTGGGACAGCAGCCCGGTATCGGACGTTCTACGGCTAATATCCCCACCCGCGGGGTGGACTGAATCCATCAGCCCTGTACGGCCAGCACCAGCGGCAGTACGCCCTGTGCACCGGCACGCCGCAGCAGGCGCGCCGCGACCGCGAGGGTCCAGCCCGTCTCGGTGTAGTCGTCGACCAGGAGAACCGGGCCGTCCGCCCGCGCGAGTGCGGCCGCGAGGTCGGGCGGCACGGTGAGTGCCCCGTCGAGGGCCTTGAGGCGCTGTGCGCTGTTGCTCCGGGGAGCGGGCTGCGCCTCCCCCGTGTAGGACACCGACCCCAGCAGCGGCAGCCGGCCGACCTCCGCGATGCGCTCCCCCAGGGAGTGGATCAGCCGGGGCCGGGTGCGCGAGGCGAGGGTCACCACCCCCACGGGCCGGGGCCGGGCGTCCGCCGCGCCTGAGGCCCAGCCGCCGGGGCCCTTGGCCCAGTCGGCCAGCACGCCCACCACGGCGCCCGCGACATCGTCCGGTACCGGCCCGTCCGGTGCCTGGGGCGCGAGCATCGGCCGCAGCCGGTTGCCCCAGCCGATGTCCGACAGACGCCCCAGAGCCCTCCCTTGAGCGGCCTGTTCCCCGGCCGGAATACGGCCCTTGAGCTCCATGCCGATCGCCGGCAGACCGGTGGGCCACATCTTCCGGGGCTCCACCTCGACGCCCGCCCGGACCAGGTCCACCCGGGCCGCCTCGAGTGCCACCGCGGAGGCCTCCGCGGTGTAGCGCGCGCCCGCGCAGTTGTCGCAGCGGCCGCAGGGCTTGGCGCCCTCGTCGTCCAACTGGCGCTGCAGGAACTCCATCCGGCAGTCGGAGGTCGCGGCGTACTCGCGCATCGCCTGCTGTTCGGTCTTGCGCTGGCGTGCCACCCAGGCGTACCGCTCGGCGTCGTACGTCCACGGCCGGCCGGTGCCGATCCAGCCGCCCTTGACCCGCTTCACCGCCCCGTCCACGTCGAGCACCTTGAGCATGGTCTCCAGCCGGGAGCGGCGCAGCTCCACCAGCGGCTCGAGGGCCGGCAGCGACATGGGCCGCTCCGCACGCGCGAGGACGTCGAGGGTGCGACGCACCAGGTCCTCCGAGGGGAAGGCGAGCGAGGCGAAGTACTCCCAGATCGCCTCGTCCTCCTTCCCGGGAAGGAGCAGCACCTCGGCATGCCGGACACCGCGACCGGCACGGCCCACCTGCTGGTAGTAGGAGATGGGGGAGGACGGTGAGCCGAGATGGACCACGAAGCCAAGGTCGGGCTTGTCGAAGCCCATGCCGAGTGCGGAGGTGGCGACCAGCGCCTTCACCTTGTTGGCCAGCAGGTCCTCCTCGGCCTGCCGGCGGTCGGCGTCCTCCGTCCGGCCGGTGTACGAGGCGACGGTGTGACCGCGCTGCCGCAGGAAGGCGGTGACCTCCTCGGCGGCGGCCACGGTCAGTGTGTAGATGATCCCCGAACCCGGGAGTTCGTCCAGATGGTCGGAAAGCCAGGCCATCCGGTGGGCGGCGTCCGGCAGGGGTAGCACGCTCAGGCTCAGACTCTCCCGGTTCAGCGGACCCCGCAGGACCAGCGCGTCCGACGAGCCGCCCGTGCCGAGTTGCTCCGCGACGTCGGCGGTGACGCGCGCGTTGGCGGTGGCGGTGGTGGCGAGTACGGGTACGCCGTCGGGGAGGTCGCTGAGCATGGTGCGCAGCCGGCGGTAGTCCGGGCGGAAGTCGTGGCCCCAGTCGGAGATGCAGTGTGCCTCGTCGACCACGAGGAGCCCGGTCGCCGCGGAGAGCCTGGGCAGGACCTGGTCGCGGAAGTCCGGGTTGTTCAGCCGCTCGGGACTCACCAGCAGCACATCCACATCGCCCGCGGCGATCTCTTGCTGGACCGATTCCCATTCCTCGCTGTTGGAGGAGTTGATGGTCCGGGCGCGGATGCCGGCTCTGGCCGCCGCCTCCACCTGGTTGCGCATGAGCGCCAGGAGCGGGGAGACGATCACGGTGGGGCCGCTGCCCCGAGCCCGCAGCAGTGACGTGGCCACGAAGTAGACGGCGGACTTGCCCCAGCCCGTGCGCTGGACGACCAGGGCCCGTCGCTTGTCGGCGACCAGCGCCTCGATGGCCCGCCACTGGTCCTCGCGAAGCCGGGCCTCGCCCGAGGTGTCCCCGACGAGTCGGGCGAGGACCGTGTCGGCGTCCGCCCGGAGATCCGCGTTGCTCGTGTGCTCCATGGGACCCATACAACAGGACGGCACCGACATGCGGTCGGGCGCTGCTGGGTTCAGGTGGAACACCCCGCAGCGGTGGGACGGGCGACAGGCGCCGGCGCGAGTTATCCACAGGGGAACCGGAATCTCGTAATCCGCGAGATCGTCTGGGCATGACGAATCACAGCGAAACCACTGGATCCCCCGAGAACGGTGACATTTCAGGGCATGACAGGCGTGCGCACGCCGGCCTTCCGCCGCGGGACCGGCCGGACGACGGCACGGAGCACGGCACTCCGACCCCCGAGGACATCGGCCGCACCGCGTACGACGGCCATGGCGATGTACAGCAGGTCACGCTGCGCAGCCCGTCCGAGCTCGCCGACGCCCTGCCCTACCTCCTCGGCTACCGCCCCGAGGACAGCATCGTGCTGGTCGCCCTGCACGACAGGGACGGCCGCGGCCGCTTCGGCGGCCGTGCCAGGCTCGGTATCCCCGGCAACGCGGACGACTGGCCCGCCGCCGCCCGTCAGCTGGTCCACGGCCTGGTGACGGGCAGCGAGCGCCGGGGCGCCCGGCCCGAACAGATGGTCGTCTTCCTCTGCCGCGAGCCGGGCCGGGACGAATCCGGCCGGCAGGTCAAGGAGCGACTGGGTCCGCTCGCCCGCACCCTGCGTCTGGAGTGCGGTGCCCTGGACATCCCGGTCGTGGAGGCCCTGTGCGTCTCGGGCGGCCGCTTCTGGTCGTACTGCTGTGACGTGGAGGCATGCTGTCCGGCCGAGGGGACACCGCTGGGCCTGCCCGGCACCTCGGTGCTGGCCGCCGCCGCGGCCTACGCCGGACTCCAGGTTCGCGGCACTCTGGGCGAACTGCGCGCCAGGTTCCTGCCCTGGGAGACCCCGGCGTCCCTCGAACAGCAGAAGGCGCTGGACGCCGCCGGAATGGCGCTGGTCCCCAGGATCCTCGACGCGGCGAGCCGCCAGGAGGTGGCCGCTCGGACGCTGAGCCTGGCCGAGCGGGTCATGGACCGCCTCGCCGCCGCCCCGCCCGTGTCCGGCACGCTTCCCGCGGATCTGCGGGACGACGATCTGCTCGGGCACGACGAGGCCGCGACGCTGATCCTCGGCCTGCAGGACCGCACGACCCGCGACCGTGCGGCCGAGTGGATGGAGGGCGTCGAGGCGGGTGCCGCTCTCCGTCTGTGGCGCGCACTGGCGCGCCGCTGCGTCGGACCGTACGGCGAGCACGCCGCGGCGCCCCTCACCCTCGCCGGGTGGGTCGCCTGGTCCACCGGTGACGAACTGGAGGCCCGCGAGGCACTCGCCATGGCGCTCGGGGCCGACCCCGACTACCTCTTCGCCCGTCTGCTGCATCAGGCGTGCAACGAGGGCCTCGACCCGGAGTCGGTCCGCCGCTGTCTGCGCACCGAACGCGAGAGCCATGAAGACACGCCCCCCGACGCGCCGGCCGTGGACACGGACCCGGGCGGGCGGACCGGCCACGGGTCCTTGCCGTCCCCCCTCGATTCTGGCCCGGCAGCGTCCGGGGCGGACCATGGCCGGGTGCGGGCACCGGGCGCGGGACCAGGGGCTGCCGGCCCGGATGTGCCCGCTCTGCCCCGCGGGCACCGCACACGCGCGTCCGGGCAGGGCGGTGGTGCGTCCCGGCGGGTGCGCGCGGAGGACGGCCGGCCGGGAGGACGCCTACCGCGTCCGCGGGCGGCGGCGGGGAGCACCCGCCCCGGCGCGGGCGCGGCAGGCGGCGCGCGCCCTGGCGGTGGGGAAGGGCGCGGGAAGCGGCCCGGCGGCGCGCGTCCGGGCCCGGCGGTTCCGGGCGCACGAAACGGTGTCCGGCAGGAAAGGCCGCAGACCGGTCGTCAGATCGGTGACGGCGAGGAATGAGAGATGACGACCATGTCCGGAAGGGAGGCACGGCGGACAGGGGGGCGGTGGGCGCGGCCTGGGACGTGACCAGGACCAGACCGGTGCCGTTCACCTGAGCGGGGACCGCCTGGACAGCGTGCGCACCCACCGCACCTGTCCGGCCGAACGTGCTCTCGGGTCGTGCCCGCCCCAGGCGCTGCGGGTACGGAGAAGGCCTCCCTCCCACCGGCCGGCCGGTGGGCCTGCCACGGCTCCCGGCTGCGCCGGGCCCCAGGCGGAAGACCTCTACGCTCTGCCCCACACGGCAGGCGCGCACGCGGGCGCGACGGCCGCGGGGCGGCGAACACGCGCAACAAACCAGCGGCAGGCGAAGGGGTCTCCACCGTGCCTGACGGCGACTGGGCCCGGTGCCGGGTCCGTTGGCCGGGCGGAAAGCCGCTCCCGGTGCGGTCGGAACAGCGCCGCCGACCGCGCTTGGTTCCCGGGGAGGCCGCTGCGGGGAAACCCGACCCGCCCGCGGGCGGAGCTTTCCGGTGCGACCGGCGAAGGGAGTGTTTATCGTCAGGCAGACGACTATGATCACCGCATGCCTTACGACCCGTCAGCCTTTCCGCCCTTCGCCGTCACCGTGGACCTGGTCGTGCTGACCGTGCGCCGTCATGCGCTGTGCGCGCTGGCGGTACGCAGGGGCGAACCGCCGTTCCAGGGGCGCTGGGCGCTCCCGGGCGGCTTCGTACGGGCCGACGAGGATCTGGCGCAGGCGGCGGCCCGGGAACTGGCCGAGGAAACGGGGCTGCAGGTGCACGACCCGGCCGTCCCCGCCCAGGACCACGGCGCTCACCTGGAACAGCTCGCCACCTACGGTGATCCCGAACGCGATCCACGGATGCGTGTCGTCAGTGTCGCGCATCTCGCGCTGGCCCCCGACCTGCCCGCGCCCCGGGCCGGCGGTGACGCCAGCAACGCACGCTGGGCGCCCGTCGACGAACTGCTGCAGCAAGGAGGTCACGGCCGGGACGGTGAGCCGGTGGCACCGCTCGCCTTCGACCACGCGCAGATCCTGTCGGACGGGGTGGAGCGCGCCCGTTCCAAGATCGAGTACTCCTCGCTGGCGACGGCCTTCTGTCCGCCCGAGTTCACCGTCGGCGAGCTGCGCCGGGTCTACGAGGCGGTCTGGGGCGTGGCGCTGGACCCGCGCAACTTCCACCGCAAGGTGACGGGCACGCCCGGCTTCCTGGTCCCGACCGGAGGCACGACCACCCGGCAGGGTGGCCGCCCCGCCCAGCTCTTCCGGGCCGGCGGCGCCACTCTGCTCAACCCCCCGATGCTGCGCCCCGAGGTCTGACGCGAAGGCCCGGGCCGGCCGTCGGCGGGCCCCGGCGGCACGTACGTCCCTGCGCAGCGAGCCGCGTGATGCCCGAAAAATCCCCATTGGCGCGCTATCTTGCATCGGGTGATCCAGGCCATCGGACTGACCAGCAGCCCCCGTAAAGAGCTCCCTCCCGCCGTCGACGACGTCTCCTTCGAGGCGCACGCGGGACGCGTCACCGCGTTGCTCGGAGCGCCGGGAGCCGGCAAGACGGCGGCGCTCGGGCTGATGCTCGAACTCCAACGCGGGCGTGGCATCACCTACTTCAGAGGCCGCCCGCTCCACCGCATCCCTCACCCCGCCCGCGAGGTCGGCGTCCTGCTGGGCGAGGTACCGGGGCACCCCGCGCGCACGGTACGTGGACATCTCCGCATGCTCTGCGCGGCCTCGGGTGTTCCGGGCCGCCGTGCCGACGAAGTCCTCGAAGCGGTGGGGCTCGTGAGTCTGCGCGACGAACGCCTCGGCACCCTGTCGCGCGGCATGGACCGCCGCCTGGGCCTGGCCTGCGCGCTCCTGCCGGACCCCCATACGCTCGTGCTGGACGACCCCGCGCGGGGGCTCTCCCCCGGGGAGAAACAGTGGCTGCACGGGCTGCTCCGGACGCACGCGGCCCAGGGCGGCACGGTGCTGTGCACGACGGCGGACCCGAAGGAGGCCGCGCGGATCGCGGACCACGTGGTCACGCTGGAAGGGGGAAGGCTCGTCGCCGACCAGGAGGCCGCGGAGTTCCGCCGCACCCGGCTGCGCCCCCGTGTGGCGGTCCGCAGCCCGCACGCCGCACGCCTTTCGGTTCTGCTGGCGCAGGAGGCACGCACCACGCAGCGGTCCGTCGAGGTCGTGCGGGAGGGCGGCAACCGCCTCTGCGTCTACGGCAGTAGCTGCGCGGCCATCGGTGAGACAGCGTTCCGCAACGGTATCGTCGTGCACCAACTGGCCGACGAGGTGGGCGACATGGGCCCCGGCGCGGGGGCGGTGGAACAGGCCGCGGACGCTGTGGAGCCCGCGGCGGACGCCCCCCGGCAGGCAGTGGCCGCCGCCCCGGCCGAAGAAGCCACCCTCACGCCCGTGCCCGGCGACCGGACCGCGCCCGGGGAAGCCGGTGCCGAGGGCTCCGGGCAGGCCTCCCCGCGCGGCCCGCGCCGGACCGGCCGCCGCACGCTCCACGCCGGCCACGCGTCCGACGGCGGGGCCGCCTTGCCCCCACCCGTCTCCGTACGTCCCGCGCCCCGGCCGCTGCGTCCCGTCCGCTACGAGATCCGCCGTGCCACCGGTGTCGGCACGGGATACCTCGTCGGGGCCGTGGTGCTCCTCGTGTCCGCGCTCACCGCCGTACTGCTGGCGCGCGTCGGGCACACCCCGCAGCCGCGACTGCTGGCCGCCTGGCCGCAGGAGTTGCCGCTGCCGCCCGCGGCCCTCGGGGCGGGACTGCTCGGCGCGCTGGCCTTCGGCGACGAGTTCCGGCACCCCGCGCTGGCGGCGGACCGCGGCACCGTCCCCCGGCGCCTGGGGCTGCTGACCGCGAAACTCCTCGTCGCCTCGGCCACCGCGCTGGTGCTGGCCGTCCTGACCGTCGGATGCGACGCCGAACTGCTCTACCTCGTCTACGGAGCGGAGGTCGTCCGGGTTCCCGCCGACTGGCTCCCGCTGAGTGCGGCGTGGCTCGGCCTGGTGACGGGGTGCGCCTGCGCCGGCGTACTGGCCGCGGGCGTCTTCCGGTCCACCACCGCCGGGGTGGCGGCGGTTGTCGCCGTACCCCTCCTCGTCGTACCGCTCGTGCGCAAGGTCTTCGAAGGCCCGTCGGTGCGTACCCCGGCCCCCCTTTCGGAGCGGCTGCGCGAGGGGCTGCCGCTCAGGTGGCCCTTCGGGGGAGAGCACCGGCTGGACGCGGTGCTGCGTGTGATCGCCCAACCCGTGGGCGGAGCACTGGCGTTGTCACTGGCGGTGCTGCTCTGCGCGTACCTGATCACCAACCTGCGCAGCAGAGTCCGATGACGACCGTCCCTGCGCATATCAGCCCGCTCATGCCCACAACTTATCGCGAAAAGCCCACTTCTTTACGATAAGGCGTCAATTGCGACGAGGTGAGCGATCACCCTTTCGTGTGCTTTTCACCAAAGACCTCAAGGGAGTTGGAAACGACGCCGACAAAGGATGCGTGAGTACCCTTGCGCACACCATGATGACCGCCGCCCGCTCCGCAGACTCCGGCCTCGCGAGCCCGGGCGAAATCGACCGCTACCCCTACGGCGAAGCGCCCCCCGCCGACCGTGCCGGGGCCCCCGTCTGGGACGCCGCGGACCCGGAGCTCGGCCGTGTGGGTCGGCGCGCCGGGGGCAGCCGCGGACGCGGACTGCACGGCCAACTCGTCCAGCAGTTGGGGCAGATGATCGTTTCGGGAGACCTGGGCGCTGACCGCCCGCTGGTGCCGGAGGAGATCGGCCAGCGCTTCGAGGTCTCCCGCACCGTCGTCCGCGAGTCGCTCCGTGTCCTGGAGGCCAAGGGCCTGGTCAGCGCCCGGCCGAACGTCGGCACGCGCGTGCGCCCCGTCAGTGACTGGAACCTCCTCGATCCGGACATCATCGAGTGGCGGGCCTACGGGCCGCAGCGCGACGACCAGCGCCGTGAGCTCAGCGAGCTGCGCTGGACGATCGAGCCGCTCGCTGCCCGCCTCGCGGCCGGTCACGGGCGGGAGGACGTCCAGCAGCGCCTGTCCGACATGGTGGAGATCATGGGGCACGCGATGGGACAGGGGGACGCGCTGACGTTCGCCCGTGCCGACTCCGAGTTCCACTCCCTGCTCATCCAGGTGGCGGGCAACCGGATGCTGGAGCACCTCTCCGGGATCGTCTCCGCCGCCCTGCATGTGTCCGGTGGCCCGGTCACGGGCTGTGAGCGGCCGAACGAGACCTCCCCGGCGCACCACGGCCGGATCCTCGACGCCCTCGCGAGCGGCGACGGCGCGGCGGCCGAGGCGGCCATGCGGCAGCTCCTCACCGTCCATCCCGAGGTGGAACGGGTGGTGCCCGCCCCGCGCGAGCACTGACCGCGTTCCACGGACGGCCCGGTGCGGCGTGCCACCCCCTCCTGTGGCAGCGTCTCGCCGTCGCGTCGTCCCCCGCCGGGCCCTGTGGGATCGTCGACCGATCCCCCAGGGTCCGACGGCGAGAAGGGCGCAGAGGCCCATAGAGGCCCATAGAGGCCCATGGAGGTCCGGAGAGGCCCGCGGGGACGACCTCCTCGCCCCTGAGTGAACACTTCTGTCCTTGTATGGGCGCTTATGATTATTTACGGGGTGTGACTCGGGCCACGCGAATTGGGCGTAACGCTCCTGGGGAGAACGCGATGACCTAAGAGGTGACAGCCGTGGAAGGAATACGGACGCCAGTCATGGCGCTGTGCATCTTCCCGGCCCACGCCCGCGCCGTCGGCCCATCCCCAAGCCGGCGGTCGGCCCCTGTTCCCCTGTGGACGGGGCCGGAAGCCGTTTTCCAACGTTCCGAGAGGTTGTTCGTGTCGGCCAGCACATCCCGTACGCTCCCGCCGGAGATCGCCGAGTCCATCTCTGTCATGGCGCTCATCGAGCGGGGAAAGGCTGAGGGGCAGATCGCCGGCGACGACGTGCGTCGGGCCTTCGAAGCTGACCAGATTCCGGCCACTCAGTGGAAGAACGTACTGCGCAGCCTCAACCAGATCCTCGAGGAAGAGGGTGTGACGCTGATGGTCAGTGCCGCAGAACCCAAGCGCACCCGAAAGAGCGTCGCAGCGAAGAGTCCCGCCAAGCGCACCGCCACCAAGACGGTCGCGGCCAAGGCGACGACCACCCGCAAGGCCACCGCCACCGCCACCCCGGCGGCGCCCGACGACGACCCCGCCGTCGAGGAGGAGGCACCCGCCAAGAAGGCGGCTGCCAAGAAGACCACCGCCAAGAAGGCGACCGCGAAGAAGGCCACGGCCAAGAAGACGGCCGCCAAGAAGACCGCGGCCAAGAAGGACGACGCCGAGCCGGTCGACGAGGAGACCGCCGAGGACGCCAAGGCGGAGGAGCCCGAGGGCACCGAGAACGCCGGTTTCGTGCTCTCCGACGAGGACGAGGACGACGCGCCCGCCCAGCAGGTCGCCGCCGCCGGCGCCACCGCCGACCCGGTCAAGGACTACCTCAAGCAGATCGGCAAGGTCCCCCTGCTCAACGCCGAGCAGGAGGTCGAGCTCGCCAAGCGCATCGAGGCGGGACTGTTCGCCGAGGACAAGCTGGCGAACTCCGACAAGCTGGCGCCGAAGCTCAAGCGCGAGCTGGAGATCATCGCGGAGGACGGGCGCCGGGCCAAGAACCACCTCCTGGAGGCCAACCTCCGTCTGGTGGTCTCCCTGGCCAAGCGCTACACCGGTCGCGGCATGCTCTTCCTGGACCTCATCCAGGAGGGCAACCTCGGTCTGATCCGCGCGGTGGAGAAGTTCGACTACACCAAGGGCTACAAGTTCTCCACGTACGCCACCTGGTGGATCCGTCAGGCGATCACCCGCGCGATGGCCGACCAGGCCCGCACCATCCGTATCCCGGTGCACATGGTCGAGGTCATCAACAAGCTCGCGCGTGTGCAGCGCCAGATGCTCCAGGACCTGGGCCGCGAGCCCACCCCGGAGGAGCTCGCCAAGGAACTCGACATGACCCCGGAGAAGGTCATCGAGGTCCAGAAGTACGGCCGCGAGCCCATCTCCCTGCACACCCCGCTGGGCGAGGACGGCGACAGCGAGTTCGGTGACCTCATCGAGGACTCCGAGGCGGTCGTCCCGGCCGACGCGGTCAGCTTCACGCTGCTGCAGGAGCAGCTGCACTCGGTGCTCGACACCCTGTCCGAGCGCGAGGCGGGAGTCGTCTCGATGCGTTTCGGTCTCACCGACGGTCAGCCGAAGACCCTCGACGAGATCGGCAAGGTGTACGGCGTCACGCGCGAGCGCATCCGTCAGATCGAGTCCAAGACCATGTCGAAACTGCGCCACCCGTCGCGCTCCCAGGTGCTGCGCGACTACCTCGACTAGGACGTACCGCCACGACGCGTCGTGGCGCGCCGCGTCCGTGAAGGCCCGGTTCCCGTTCTCGGGAACCGGGCCTTCACGCTGCCGCGCGGGTGCGGGCCGTGGTGCGGGCGATCACTCTGGGTGCTTCAGGAGCACCCAGAGTGAGGAGCGCGCATGCGACGTCGTCTTGCCCGGGCCCTGGCCCGCCCGCTGGCCCTCGCGGCCGCGGGGAGCGTGATACCGCTGGCCTCGGCCGTTCCGGCGGCTGCCGACAGCATCGTCGTCGGGGGATTTCCCGTCGATGTCTCGCAGGGTCCGTGGACCGTGGCGCTGTCCAGCCGTGACCGGTTCGGAGGTACGCGAGCGGGACAGTTCTGCGGGGGTGTGGCGGTCGGCCGGACCACCGTGCTCACCGCGGCCCACTGCATGGACGAGGAGGTGCTGGGGACATCGCCGGAGCGGGTGCCGGATCTCAGGGTCATCGCCGGGCGTACCGAGTTGCTGTCGGATCGTGGCCAGGAGATCGCCGTGCGTGACAGCTGGGTGAACCCCGGCTATGACGGCGCCACCAATTCCGGGGACTTCGCCGTGCTCAGCCTGGCCGAGCCGCTGCCGTCGAGCTCCGTCATAGGCATGGCCGGGGCCGGAGATCCCGCCTACCGCGCGGGTACGGCGGCCACGGTCTACGGATGGGGGGACACCACGGGCTCCGGCAGCTACGCCGGCAGCCTGCACGCGGCGCGCGTACGGGTACAGCCGGACGCGCGGTGCGAGCGCGCCTATCCCGGAGGAGCCGAGGGCACCTACCGCGCCGAGACGATGCTGTGCGCGGGCGAGACGGCAGGGGGCCCCGATGCCTGCCAGGGGGACAGCGGTGGACCGCTGGTGGCGCAGGGCCGTCTGATAGGCCTCGTGTCCTGGGGCGCCGGCTGCGGCTGGGCGGGCAGCCCGGGCGTCTATACGCGGATCTCCGACGTTCTGCGGACGCTGGGCTGGTCGTAGGCCCGAGCCGGGCCCGCAGGGCCTGAGCCGGCGCTCCAGGGTGCCTGAGGCCTTCCTCCGGGCAGCCCCGGGCGCCTGTCGGCACGAGAGAACGGGCGGTTGCCTCGGAAGCCCGAGGCAACCGCCCGTTCTCCGGCCTGTGCCGGTCTGCTCGTCGTTGGACGTGAGGCGTCAGCGCTCTTCGTCGGGGGTGGTCGCCGGAGCGGTCAGCCGCTCCGTCTCGTCCTGTATCTCGGCGGCGATCTTCTTGAGTTCCGGCTCGAACTTGCGGCCGTGGTGGGCGCAGAAGAGCAGTTCTCCGCCGCTCAGCAGGACGACGCGCAGGTATGCCTGGGCGCCGCAGCGGTCGCAGCGATCGGCGGCCGTCAGTGGGCTCGCGGGGGTCAGAACAGTAGTCACGTCGCCTCTTCTCTAGCTCGACGAGCTGTCGTACCAGGGTCAACATCCAACCAGCCCCAAAACGTTCCCGCTCGTGGCTTTTCCCGAAAAAATCTTTCCGAGGTGGGTGGCTGTTGCCGGTTGGCGGCGAATGTGCCGTAGTGCGTGTCTGATGTGCCGTACGGATTCGCGTTCGTCTCGGTGGTCGGCCCTCCCGGCTGGGTTGCCGGTTGTTCATGAGGACGTGCCCGGAGCCTAAATGGTTCATGCCTGGAAGGGAACGTGATGTGTGCTTCACTCCATCGAGGGATCGAACAGGTATACGACAGTCGACTAGGGTGTGACGGAGACGAGGGTGGCGTGACAACGGCTCTACCAGGCCTCGGTACCCTCTCACCGGTGACTCAAGCCGCGCCCTTACCCATGAGGGCCCCATCTGAAATTCAGCGAGGAGCGAACCGCGTGACCGCCGAGACGTCCGTGCCGTCCACAGCGCTGCTGGCAGGAGCAGACCGGGACGGTTCCAACTACACCGCGCGGCACCTGCTCGTCCTCGAAGGGCTCGAGGCCGTGCGGAAGCGCCCCGGTATGTACATCGGATCCACCGACAGCCGTGGTCTGATGCACTGCCTCTGGGAGATCATCGACAACTCCGTCGACGAGGCACTCGGAAGCTACTGCGACCACATCGAGGTGGTCCTCCACGACGACGGCTCGGTGGAGGTACGGGACAACGGCCGGGGCATCCCGGTCGATGTCGAGCCCAAGACCGGCCTCTCCGGGGTCGAGGTCGTCATGACCAAGCTGCACGCCGGCGGCAAGTTCGGCGGCGGCTCGTACGCCGCCTCCGGCGGTCTGCACGGCGTGGGCGCCTCCGTCGTCAACGCGCTCTCCGCGCGGCTCGACGTGGAGGTGGACCGCGGCGGACACACCCATGCGATCAGCTTCCGGCGCGGCGTCCCCGGCGCCTTCGCCGCCCTGGGCCCGGACGCGAAGTTCGAGGCCAGGACCGGGCTGCGCAAGACCAAGAAGATCCCCAAGACCCGCAGCGGCACGCGTGTGCGCTACTGGGCCGACCGCCAGATCTTCCTCAAGGACGCCAAGCTCGCCCTGGAGACGCTGCACCAGCGCGCCCGCCAGACCGCGTTCCTGGTGCCCGGCCTGACCATCGTCGTCCGCGACGAGTACGGGCTCGGTGACGGCGGCAGCAAGGGTGAGGAGTCCTTCCGCTTCGATGGCGGCATCAGCGAGTTCTGCGAGTTCCTGGCCACCGACAGGCCGGTCTGCGACACTCTCCGGCTCACCGGGCAGGGCACCTTCAAGGAGACCGTCCCCGTCCTCGACGAGCACGGCCAGATGACGCCCACCGAGGTCACCCGCGAACTCGGCGTCGATGTCGCGATGCGCTGGGGAACGGGCTACGACACCACCCTCAGGTCCTTCGTCAACATCATCGCCACCCCCAAGGGCGGCACCCATGTCGCCGGCTTCGAGCAGGCGGTCGCCAAGACGATGAACGAGGTGCTGCGCGCGAAGAAGATGCTGCGTGTGGCCGAGGACGACATCGTCAAGGACGACGCCCTGGAAGGCCTCACCGCGGTGGTCACGGTCCGTCTGGCCGAGCCGCAGTTCGAGGGCCAGACCAAGGAGGTCCTCGGCACCTCGGCGGCCCGCCGCATCGTGAACGCCGTGATCGCCAAGGAACTCAAGGCGTTCCTGACCTCGACCAAGCGTGACGCGGCCCAGCAGGCCCGCGTCGTCCTGGAGAAGGCCGTCGCCGCGGCCCGGACCCGTATCGCGGCCCGCCAGCACAAGGACGCGCAGCGCCGCAAGACGGCCCTGGAGTCCTCCTCGCTGCCGGCCAAGCTCGCCGACTGCCGCAGCGACGACGTCGACCGCAGCGAGCTGTTCATCGTCGAGGGAGACTCCGCGCTCGGCACGGCGAAGCTCGCCCGGAACTCCGAGTTCCAGGCGCTTCTGCCGATCCGTGGAAAGATCCTCAACGTCCAGAAGTCGTCCGTGACGGACATGCTGAAGAACGCCGAGTGCGGCGCGATCATCCAGGTCATAGGAGCCGGCTCGGGCCGGACCTTCGACATCGACACGGCCCGCTACGGCAAGATCATCATGATGACCGACGCCGATGTCGACGGCTCCCACATCCGCACGCTGCTGCTGACGCTGTTCCACCGCTACATGCGGCCCATGGTGGAGGCGGGCCGGGTGTTCGCCGCGGTGCCGCCGCTGCACCGTATCGAGCTGATCCAGCCCAAGAAGGGCCAGGACAAGTACGTCTACACGTACTCGGACCGGGAACTGCGCGACAAGCTCATGGAGTTCCAGAGCAAGAACGTCCGCTACAAGGACTCGATCCAGCGGTACAAGGGCCTCGGTGAGATGGACGCCGACCAGCTGGCCGAGACCACCATGGACCCGCGCCACCGCACCCTGCGCCGGATCAACCTCACCGACCTGGAGGCAGCCGAGCAGGTCTTCGACCTCCTCATGGGCAACGACGTCGCCCCGCGCAAGGAGTTCATCTCCAGCTCCGCGGCCACACTGGACCGGTCCCGCATCGACGCGTAGCGGTTCCACCGGGCGCGAGCACGGCCCGGTCACCTGATGGGGTGAAGCGGAACGGGAAGAGAGTCAGGGATCTTCCCGTTCTGTCCATCCTTGGGTATGCAGCCAAGCAATTCGGGGGACGTCGGCTACGACGATCCCTGGTACGACGCCCTGGCCTCGGGCTGGGGCGAGTCGGCCGACGCGCGCGTGCCGTCGGGGCCACGCGAGCAGGACACCGTGACGGCCGCCGACGTCTACCTCGAAGTACAGCGCAGCCCGGCCTTCCGGGAAGTGCGCAGCAGGTACCGGCGGTTCGTGGTCCCGGCGGTCGTCATCTTCCTCACCTGGTACGTGGCCTACCTCGTGACCGCCACGACCTCGCCCGGCCTGATGGCGCGACCCGTCGCCGGCGCGGTGAACCTGGGGATGCTGGCGGGACTCGGCCAGTTCCTCACCACCTTCCTGCTCACCTGGGCCTATGTGCGTCACGCACGGTTGCGCAGGGACCGCGCGGCGCTGGAACTGCGCTGGGACACCCAGGAACTGGCGCGAGGCCGGGGCGGTCCGTCATGACGGCCGATCACCAGACGACGGCGCTGCTGCTGTTCGGCGTGTTCGTCGCGGTCACCCTGGGCATCACGACCTGGGTGAGCCGCCACCGGCAGGGCTCGCCCGAGGAGTTCTACGCGGGTGGCCGGCTCTTCTCCCCGATGGAGAATGGTTTTGCCATCGCGGGCGACTACATGTCGGCGGCGTCCTTCCTCGGCATCTCCGGACTCATCTGCCTCGTCGGCTACGACGGGATGCTCTACTCGGTGGGCTTCCTGGTGGCATGGCTGGTGGTTCTCTTCCTGGTCGCGGAACTGGTGCGCAACTGCGGGCGGTTCACCCTCGCCGACGTGGTCGCGGCGCGCATGCGGGAGCGGCCGGTCCGGATCGCGGCGGGGACCTCCTCGGTCACCGTGTCCGTGCTGTATCTGGTGGCGCAGATGGTGGGCGCCGGCAGTCTCGTCGCGCTGCTGCTCGGCGGCACCGGCGAGGCGGCGCGGGCCTGGACCGTGGTCGGCGTGGGCGTCCTCATGGTGATCTATGTGTCGTTGGGAGGGATGCGGGCGACCACGTGGATCCAGATCGTCAAGGCGGTCCTGCTCCTCGGCGGCACCGTCGCCCTGACCGTCCTGGTCCTGCTGCGGTTCCACGGCGACATCAACCGGCTGCTGCACACGGCGGCCGAACGCAGCGGTCACGGGGACGCGTTCCTGGCGCCGGGGCTCTCGTACGGCGGGGACCTGATCGCTCGGTTCGACTTCATCAGCCTGGGGCTCGCGCTGGTGCTCGGTACGGCGGGGCTGCCGCACATCCTGTCCCGCTTCTACACGGTGCCCACCGCGCGGGCGGCACGGCGTTCGGTCGTCTGGTCGATCGGACTCATCGGCGGCTTCTACCTGATGACGATCGTGCTCGGCTTCGGCGCCGCCGCCCTCGTCGGACCGGACGCCGTCCGCGCTTCCAACGCCTCCGGGAACACCGCGGTGCCCCTGCTCGCGCTCGACCTGGGTGGCGGCGCGGGCTCCACGGGCGGCACGGTCCTGTTCGCGATCGTCGCCGCCATCGCCTTCGCCACGATCCTCGCCGTGGTCGCCGGAATCACCCTCGCCTCCTCCGCGTCCGTCGCGCACGACCTGTACGCGTCCCTGCGGCGCCGGGGCGGAAAGCCGCGCAGCGAGGTGTCCGTGGCCCGCGTCGCCGCGGTGGGCATCGGTCTGCTCGCGATCGCCCTCGGCCTGCTGGCCCGCGACCTCAACGTCGCGTTCCTGGTGGGCCTGGCCTTCGCCGTGGCCGCCTCCGCCAATCTGCCCGTGCTGCTCTACTCCCTGTTCTGGCGCGGCTTCACCACCCGCGGTGCCGTGTGGTCCGTCTACGGAGGTCTGGTTCCGGCCGTGGTACTGGTCCTGCTGTCCCCCGTGGTGTCCGGAAGCCCCGAATCCCTCTTCCCCGGCGTCGACTTCCAGCTCTTCCCGCTGCAGAACCCCGGGCTGGTCTCCATCCCGCTGGGCTTCCTCGCGGGCTGGCTCGGCACGGTGACCTCGACCGAGGTTCCGGACGAGTCCCGGCACGCGGAGACCGAGGTGCGTTCACTGACCGGTGCGGGGGCGGTGTAGCTCGGCGGAGACGGAACGCCCCGCCATCCGTATGGAGGGAGGGCACGGTTCCTTCCCCCGCCCCCACGGGGCCGTGTCCTCAGGCGCGGGTCGCCCTCACGCAACGGCGTTCCGGGCGGCCCGCGTCCCGCGTCCGAGGGGCGGCGTGGGCCCATGGTGATCTCCGTGGCGACGGCAGCCCGGGAAGCGTCACGGTGAGGCGGGCCGGACGTCGGACGGCGTGCGGCCACCGCGCCTGGCCTGCGGATTCCGGCTCCTTGATCCGCTACACCAGCGGGCGGGACGTCATCGATCTCCGGACCCGCGGGACGCCGCGACCGCGGGGCGGTCAGCCCGCGGGTACGCCCCGGGACACGGCGTGTCCGCGGGACGGCGGCCTGCGGCACGGCGGACCCGCGGGCGCCGCACGCGGGGGCGGTCAGCTCGCCGACGCCGCCATCGTCGTCTCGCGGATGCCCACGACGTCCATCCGCGCGGGGGAGCCGAGTACGGATCCGCAGCTCTCCGGACGGGGTGGAAGCGACGCGCCCTGCGCGACCGTCACCTGCCACCGGCGCCCGTCGGCGTGGGCGACGGTCACCGACCAGCGGGGCGCCGCGCCGTCCGTCGTCACGACGCTCAAGGCCTCGGCCGTGTACTCGCCCACCGCGCGCCGGACGGCCAGCTCGGCCGCCTGACCGGGCCGCTCCCAGGCGGAACCGCCCCGGCACCCCTCGACGACGATCCGGCCCTCCTGCGCGCCGTGCAGCACCTCCTTGACAGCATGGGCCTCGGCCCTGCCGTACGCGTAGCCGTACGGCAGCACCAGCACCGTCGGCGAGAAGCGGTGACCGCCGAGGTGGGTGACCTCCCACACACCCTCGGTACCGGACGCGGCGAGCTCCGCCGCCAGGGGCCGGCCGAGGAGGGCACAGCAGCGGTCCCGCTTGCCGTTGGTGCAGACGAGGGCGAGCGGGTCGCCTGTATGGGGCCCTCCGCCCAGCGCGGTGCCGAAGGTCTCGGGTTCACCCCGGCCCAGCGCGGCGAAATCGAGATCGAGCAGGTGCTCGGGGTCCGCGACCGTGGCGGCGTGCAGCCACACGTTTCCCGGAACGGTGTGGGCCGCGTACACCCGGCGCGCGGCAGACGCTCCGCTGTCCGCGTGGCGCCCCGCGCGGCGTATGAGCGCGATCCGCACCCCGGTGCCCTTCGCGGCGGCCTTCAGGGCCCGGCCCAGCGAGGGATCGAGATGGCTCGACGTGAGCGCCTCGGCACCCCAGGGGCCGGGCTGCTCCAGCAGCAGCCAGGTCCGCGCGGTGGCCGCGGTTCCCGCGATCGGCTCGTCGAGCTCGCGGGAGGCGCTTGAGCACGTTCTACTCACACAGGTGAGCCTAACCTGATCTGTGCAGGCATGGCTCGTCGCCCGGCCCCGGGGGCGCGCGGCGCCGGTTTCTCCCGCTGTGACCGCAGCTTGGTTCGGTTTCGGAGCAGGTGCCGGGCCGCGCTTCCGTACCCTGGTACGCCAGTCCATCTTCGGTGTGCATGCCGTGAGTGAGCCGGCGTATGCGCAGGTATGAGAGGGGTCGCGCAGTGGTGCGCAGTGGCGGGCGGCAGATTCCGGTCGTGGTGCTGGCCGGCTTCCTCGGCTCGGGGAAGACCACTCTGCTCAATCACCTCCTCCACCACAGCGGCGGCAGCCGTATCGGGGCGGTCGTCAACGACTTCGGGGCCATCGAGATCGACGCCATGGCTGTCGCCGGGGCTCTCGGCGACTCGACGGTCTCGCTCGGCAACGGGTGTCTGTGCTGTGCCGTCGACGGCAGCGAGCTGGATGTCTACCTGGAACGGCTCGCCCGGCCCGAGGCGCGCATCGATGTCATCGTCATCGAGGCCAGCGGGCTCGCCGAACCGCAGGAGCTCGTCCGGATGGTGCTCGCCAGTGAGCATCCGGGGATCGTCTACGGCGGACTCGTCGAGGTGGTGGACGCCGCCGAGTTCGACGACACCCGGGCCAGGCACCCGGAGATCGACCGGCACCTCGCGCTCGCCGATCTGGTGGTCGTCAACAAGACCGACCGGGCCGCGGACGCCGGGCGGGTGGTGGGGCTCGTGCGGTCACTGGTCGACCGTGCGGCCGTGGTGCCCGCCACCCACGGCCGTGTCGACCCCGAGTTCCTCTTCGACTGCCGGCCGAGGGAGGAGCGCGTCGGGCAGTTGTCGTTCGACGATCTGCACCACCACGACCACGACCACGACCACGAGCACACCGGACATCTGCACACCGCGTACGACAGCCTCTCCTTCGTCTCACGGCACCCACTCGATCCGCGGCGGCTGATCCGGTTCCTGGACGGCCGCCCCGAAGGGCTGTACCGGATCAAGGGGTACGTCGACTTCGGGGCCTACGACACCGGCAACCGGTACGCCGTGCACGCCGTGGGGAGGTTCCTGCGGTTCTACCCCGAATCCTGGACGGCCGGCGCGGAACGGCTCACCCAGCTCGTCCTCATCGGGGCGGACATCGACGCCGGCTCCCTCCGTGAGGAGCTGGAGGCGTGTGTGAACGACGGCGCCCCACACGCCGACGAGCAAGGCATGTGGGGCGTTCTGCGCTATGTGCGGGGAACGGCGGAGGAACCGGCGGCCCAGGGGGCTCCGGCGTGATCCGCCGGACGGGTCCTCAGACCGGGCCCGCCACCACCGACACCGTCTTCGCCAGGGACACACCCGAACCGTCCCGGCGCGGATCCGGCTCCGGCAGGTCCACCGGTGCGCCGCTCTTCTGGGCGGCACGGGCCGGGGTCGGGCCCGCCCAGGCCAGGGACAGACAGTCCTCGCCCTTCAGGAACCGCTGGCAGCGCACACCGCCGGTGGCCCGCCCCTTGCGCGGATACTGGTCGAACGGGGTCAGCTTGGCCGTGGTCTGGACGGAGTCGTCCAGCGTGCCGCGCGAGCCCGCGACCGTGAACACCGCGGCGTCCACGGCCGGGTCGACCGCCGTGAAGCAGATGACCTTCGCACCCTCGGTGAGCTTGATGCCCGCCACGCCGCCCGCGGGGCGGCCCTGCGGACGGACCTGCGCCGCCGGATAGCGCAGCAGCTGCGCGTCGTCGCTGATGAAGACCAGGTCCTCCTCGCCCGTGCGCAGTTCCACCGCCCCGACGATCCGGTCGCCCTCCTTGAGCGTGATGACCTCCAGCTCCTCCTTGTGGGAGGGGTAGTCGGGCACCACCCGCTTGACGACGCCCTGTTCCGTGCCCAGCGCCAGGCCGGGCGACGACTCGTCGAGGGTGGTCAGGCACACCACCCGCTCGTCGGCCTCCAGGGACACGAACTCGGCCAGCGGCGCCCCGCCCGCGAGGTTCGGCGTCGGCATCGTCTCCGGGAGCTGCGGCAGGTCCACGACGTTCAGCCGGAGCAGACGGCCGGACGACAGGACGACGCCGATCTTGCCGCGGGCCGTCGCCGGTACCGCCGAGACGATCACGTCGTGCTTGACCCGCTTGGCGCCCGCGCCGTCCGCGAGCGGCGCGTCGTTCGCCGTACGGGCGAGCAGCCCCGTGGCGGACAGCAGGACGCGGCACGGGTCGTCCGCCACCTGCAGCGGCACGGCCACGGCCGGGGCGCCGCCGGACTCCAGCAGAAGCGTACGGCGGTCGTTGCCGAACTTCTTCGCCACCGCGGCCAGTTCGGCGGAGACCAGCTTGCGCAGCTCCGCGTCCGAGTCCAGGATCCGGGTCAGTTCCTCGATCTCCGTGTTCAGCCGGTCCTTCTCGGCCTCGAGCTCGATCCGGTCGTACTTGGTGAGGCGGCGCAGCGGCGTGTCCAGGATGTACTGGGTCTGGATGTCGCTGAGCGAGAAGCGCTCCATCAGGCGCTGCTTGGCCTGGGCAGAGTTGTCGCTGGAGCGGATGAGACGGATGACCTCGTCGATGTCCACCAGGGCGGTGAGCAGACCCTCGACCAGGTGGAGGCGGTCGCGCCGCTTGCCGCGCCGGAACTCCGAACGCCGGCGTACGACGTTGAACCGGTGGTCGAGGTAGACCTCCAGGAGTTCCTTCAGACCGAGGGTGAGCGGCTGGCCGTCCACCAGGGCCACGTTGTTGATGCCGAAGGACTCCTCCATCGGCGTCAGCTTGTACAGCTGCTCCAGCACCGCTTCCGGCACGAAGCCGTTCTTGATCTCGATGACCAGGCGGAGCCCGTGCGCGCGGTCGGTGAGGTCCTTGACGTCGGCGATGCCCTGGACCTTCTTCGAGCCGACCAGGTCCTTGATCTTGGCGATCACCTTCTCCGGGCCGACCGTGAAGGGCAGCTCGGTGACGACCAGGCCCTTGCGGCGGGCCGTGACGTCCTCCACCGTGACCGTCGCCCGGATCTTGAACGTGCCGCGGCCCTTCTCGTAGGCGTCGCGGACGCCGGAGAGGCCGACGATCCGGCCGCCGGTCGGCAGGTCGGGGCCGGGGACGTGCTTCATCAGGGCGTCGAGGTCCGCGTTGGGGTACCTGATCAGGTGCCGCGCGGCCGCGATGACCTCGCGCAGGTTGTGCGGCGGCATGTTGGTGGCCATACCGACGGCGATGCCCGACGCGCCGTTGACCAGCAGGTTCGGGAAAGCGGCGGGCAGTGCCACCGGTTCCTGCTCCTGGCCGTCGTAGTTGGGCGCGAAATCGACCGTGTCCTCGTCGATGGACTCGGTCATCAGACTGGTGGCCTCGGCCATCCGGCACTCGGTGTACCGCATCGCGGCGGGCGGGTCGTCGTTGCCCAGCGAGCCGAAGTTTCCATGGCCGTCGACCAGGGGGACGCGCATCGAGAACGACTGGGCCATGCGCACCAGGGCGTCGTAGATCGAGGCGTCGCCATGGGGGTGCAGCTTGCCCATGACCTCGCCGACGACACGGGCGCACTTCACGTAACCGCGCTCCGGGCGCAGCCCCATCTCGTTCATCTGGTAGACGATGCGGCGGTGCACCGGCTTCAGGCCGTCGCGCGCGTCCGGCAGGGCGCGGGAGTAGATGACCGAGTAGGCGTACTCGAGAAAGGAGCCCTGCATCTCGTCGACGACGTCGATGTCGAGGATCTTCTCCTCGTACGAGTCGTCGGGCGGCGGGGTCTTCGTGCTGCGGCGGGCCATCGCTGCCGGCTCCTTGCTGAAGCGTTTGGACGGGATCTGACGCGGACCATTGTGGACTGTCGCACTGACAGGTGGGACCAGGACCCGGTCGTGGCGGCCCCGGGGAGGGCAGCGTACGGCGCATGTGCGGTCCGCTCCCGCGCGGGGTTCCCGGTGATCGGGGCGGGGTGGCCCGGGGCGGGTGGCGCGGCCCGTCGCTCGCGGACGCCTTCCCGGCCCCTCGGCCGCAGTCGAGCGGGAGGCACCCCCACCGCCCACCCGTGCCGGCCCGCATCACAGCCGGCGTGGGGTGTGGGGTACGGGGCGGGCCGCGGGCGTGGTGCGGCGGGCCGCGGGTGAGGTGCGGCGGGCCGCGGGCATGGTGCGGCGGTCCGCGAGTGCGGTGCGCGGGCGGGGTGTGGCCGCGGGCGTGGTGCGGCGGGCCGCGGGCGCGGGGAGGGGCTGTCCGGGGTGGGGCAGGGGGTGTCCGCCAGGGCGCAGGGCGGGGGCCGGCCGCCTCCGACCCCGCCCACGGGTTCTCGCTCTCGGCGTAGCAGCCCGCCGCGGGAACTTCTCCGGCCGTGCGCACGCTTGCATACAGTGGCAGGACCGGCAGAAACGGCGGTTTCGACGACCGCCTCCGCGATCGAAGGGACGTACATGCCCATGGGTCACACGGCCACAGCTCAGGCAGGCTCCGGCGGCCTGACAGCGACCGAGCACCGCCTGGCCAACGGCCTGCGCGTGGTGCTCTCCGAGGACCACCTGACCCCGGTCGCCGCGGTGTGCCTCTGGTACGACGTGGGTTCACGCCACGAAGTCGAGGGACGTACCGGTCTGGCTCACCTTTTCGAGCACCTGATGTTCCAGGGCTCCGCCCAGGTGAAGGGCAACGGTCACTTCGAACTGGTCCAGGGCGCCGGCGGCTCCCTCAACGGCACCACCAGCTTCGAGCGCACCAACTACTTCGAGACCATGCCCGCCCACCAGCTGGAGCTCGCCCTCTGGCTGGAGGCCGACCGGATGGGCTCCCTGCTGACCGCCCTGGACGAGGAGTCCATGGAGAACCAGCGGGACGTCGTCAAGAACGAGCGCCGCCAGCGCTACGACAACGTGCCCTACGGCACGGCGTTCGAGAAGCTGACCGCCCTGTCGTACCCGGAGGGCCATCCGTACCACCACACGCCCATCGGCTCGATGGCGGACCTGGACGCGGCCACCCTGGAGGACGCGCGGCAGTTCTTCCGTATGTACTACGCGCCGAACAACGCGGTGCTCTCCGTCGTCGGTGACATCGACCCGGAGCGGACGCTCGCCTGGATCGAGAAGTACTTCGGCTCCATCCCCGCCCACGACGGCAAGTCCGCCCCGCGCGACGGCGCGCTGCCCGACGTCATCGGGGAGCAGGTGCGCGAGATCGTGGAGGAGGAGGTCCCCGCGCGTGCGCTGATGGCCGCCTACCGGCTGCCGGAGGACGGCACGCGCGCGTGCGACGCCATCGATCTGGCGCTGACGATCCTCGGCGGCGGCGAGTCCTCGCGGCTCTACAACCGTCTCGTACGGCGCGACCGTACGGCCGTGGCCGCCGGTTTCGGCCTGCTGCGGCTGGCCGGGGCGCCCTCCCTGGGCTGGCTGGACGTGAAGGCGTCCGGCGACGTGGAGGTGCCGGTCATCGAGGCCGCCATCGACGAGGAACTCGCCCGGTTCGCCGAGCAGGGCCCCACGGCCGAGGAGATGGAGGGCGCCCAGGCCCAGTTGGAGCGCGAATGGCTCGACCGGCTGAGCACGGTCGCGGGCCGCGCCGACGAACTGTGCCGGTACGCCGTCCTGTTCGGTGACCCGCAGCTCGCCCTGACCGCGGTCCAGCGCGTCCTGGAGGTGACGGCGGAAGAGGTGCGGGAGGCCGCCAGGAGCCGGCTGCGTCCCGACAACCGCGCGGTGCTCGTCTACGAGCCCCTCGCCGCCGAGGAAGCCGCCGAGGGCGACGACACCGAGGAAGCCGCCGCAGCCGCCGGCACCGACGAGAACGAGGAGGCGGCGAAGTGACCGAGCTCGCCACGATGGACTTCCACCCGCAGCCGCAGGCCGGCGAGGCCAAGCCCTGGGCCTTCCCGGCCCCCGAGCGCGGCACCCTCGGCAACGGCCTGACCGTCCTGCGCTGCCACCGCCCCGGCCAGCAGGTCGTCGCCGTCGAGGTGATCCTGGACGCGCCCCTGGAGGCGGAGCCCGCCGGTCTCGACGGTGTCGCCACGATCATGGCGCGCGCCTTCTCCGAGGGCACCGACAAGCACTCCGCCGAGGAGTTCGCCGCCGAACTGGAGCGCTGCGGCGCCACCCTGGACGCGCACGCCGACCACCCCGGTGTCCGCCTCAGCCTGGAGGTCCCGGCCTCCCGGCTGCCCAAGGCGCTCGGGCTGCTCGCCGACGCCCTGAGGGCGCCCGCGTTCGCCGACAGTGAGGTGGAGCGGCTCGTCCGCAACCGGCTGGACGAGATCCCGCACGAGCTGGCGAACCCCTCGCGCCGTGCCGCGAAGGAGCTCGCCAAGGAGCTGTTCCCCGCGAGTTCGCGCATGTCGCGCCCGCGTCAGGGCAGCGAGGAGACCGTCTCCGGCATCGACTCCGTGGCCGTGCGCGCCTTCCACGAGAAGCACGTACGCCCCGCCACGGCGACCGCGGTGATCGTCGGCGACCTCACCGGTGTCGACCTGGACGCGCTGCTCGACGACACGCTGGGCGCCTGGACCGGCTCCTCGGCCCAGCCGCGGCCCGTCCCGCCGGTGGTGGCCGACGACACCGGCCGGGTCGTCATCGTGGACCGCCCCGGCGCCGTGCAGACGCAGCTGCTGATCGGCCGTATCGGCCCGGACCGGCACGACCGGGTGTGGCCCGCGCAGGTGCTCGGCACCTACTGCCTCGGCGGCACCCTCACCTCCCGCCTGGACCGCGTCCTGCGCGAGGAGAAGGGGTACACCTACGGCGTACGGTCCTTCGGCCAGATCCTCAGGTCCACCCCGGACGGCACGGGCGCGGCGATGCTGGCCATCAGCGGCTCCGTCGACACCCCGCACACCGGCCCGGCCCTCGACGACCTGTGGAAGGTCCTGCGCACCCTCGCCGCGGAAGGGCTCACCGACGCCGAACGCGACGTCGCCGTGCAGAACCTCGTGGGCGTGGCGCCGCTGAAGTTCGAGACCGCGGCGGCCGTCGCCGGCACCCTGGCCGACCAGGTCGAGCAGCACCTGCCGGACCACTACCAGGCCGATCTGTACCGGCAGTTGGCCGCGACCGGCACCGTGGAGGCCACCGCGGCGGTGGTGAACGCCTTCCCGGTGGACCGGCTGGTGACCGTCCTCGTCGGTGACGCGGCGCAGATCAAGGAGCCGGTGGAGGCCCTCGGGATCGGCGAAGTCACCGTCGTGACGGCCGAGTAGCGGGCCGCCACGAGGCACGCGCGCGTCGGGCCCTGGTGGCAAGGAGGCCACCAGAGCCCGATTGTGCCCGAATTGGGGCGGAGGTTGCCTGTCTGCCCTGTGGGATACGCTACAAAAACCGCGATCCGTTTGAGGAACGCGAGACCTCCCGCTTAGCTTCGTCCGGGCTGTTCGTCGGGCAGTGCGCCGCAACCGCGGCACCGGACAGTCATCGCCGAGTCCCCGTACGGCGCGAGCCAGGGGAGCCGGGGACCCATCCAGTCCCTGGGGTGAATCGGACGCCCGCGCGTGTCGCGAGGGGGTCCGTAGGAGACCTTCCTGCTCCGAACCCGTCAGCTAACCCGGTAGGCGAGAGGGAAGGAAAGGACCAGCCTGTACATGGCGTTCACCCGCGCCCCGGGCAAGCATCGTCGTCCCAGCAGGACGCAGCGCGGCACCGTCCGCGCGGCGGGCGTCGCGGCCCTCGCCGGCACCGGCGTCGTCGGCTCCCTCGCGGCTCCCGCACTCGCCGCCGAACCCGCCGCCGCGCAGACCGGCCTCACCCCCGTCGTCACCCTGGGCGACGCGGTCGCCGACCGCGTCGACGCCCAGGCGGCCGCCCAGCACGAGGCCGCGCGCGAGGCGGCCGAGGCGGCGGCGCGCAAGGCCGCTGAGGAGCAGGCGCGCGAGCGGGCGGCCGAGGAGGCCGAGCAGGCCCGCGCGGAGAAGGAGCGCGCCGCGCGTGAGGCCGAGCGCAAGCGCCTCAACACCTTCGTCTCCCCGATCCCCGGCTCGTACGTGTCGACCGGCTACAAGAGCGGTGGCGCCGTGTGGTCCTCCGGCAGCCACACCGGTGTCGACTTCCACGCCGCGAGCGGCACCCCCGTCCAGTCGGTCGGCATCGGCACCGTCGTCGAGGCCGGCTGGGGCGGCGCGTACGGCAACCAGGTCGTGATCCGGATGAACGACGGAACGTACACCCAGTACGGGCACCTGTCGTCCATCGCCGTCTCCGTGGGCCAGCAGGTCGCCGCGGGGCAGCAGATCGGCCTCTCCGGCGCGACCGGTAACGTCACCGGCGCGCATCTGCACTTCGAGGCGCGCACGGGCTCCGACTACGGCTCCGACCTCGATCCCGTCGCCTACCTCCGCGCGCACGGTGTGAACCTCTGACACGTCCGCACCCGGCGATCCGTCTCCCGCGCCTCCGCTTCCCGCGATGCCCCGGCCCCCGAGCCGGGGCATTCGGCGTTTCGGCACGCGACTTGACCAAAAAATACACATGGATTCCGGATCGCCGTCGGAAATTCCCGCCGATTGCAATAGAGTCACGGAACAGACGTCAATCGTCGGCGTTTCACGGGGATTAAGCCGGAGGTCGGTCATGCGCATTCCCGCGCAGTCGGTGTGCACGGCGATCCGGGACGACATCGTCGCGGGTGTTCACGAGCGCGGCAGCCGGCTCACCGAGGAACTCCTCGCCCGTCGGTACGGAGTCTCCCGCGTCCCCGTCCGGGAGGCGCTGCGCACGCTGGAGGCGGAGGGCTTCGTCGTCACCCGCCGGCACGCGGGCGCGTGTGTCGCGGAACCCACGGAGCAGGAAGCCGCCGATCTGCTGGAGATGCGCGTGCTCCTCGAGCCGCTCGGCGCCGCGCGCGCGGCCCAGCGGCGCACGGAGGCCCACCTGAAGGTGCTGCGCGGTCTGGTCCGGCTGGGACAGGAACGCGCCCGCCAGGGCAACAGTGACGACCTGCGCTCCCTGAGCGGCTGGTTCCACGAGACGCTCGCCCAGGCCTCCGGCAGCCCGGCGCTGACGTCGACGCTGGCCCAGCTGCGGCACAAGATCACCTGGATGTACACCACCGACGGGCCGTCCGACCCGGTCGAGTACTGGGCGGAGCACGGCGCGATCGTGGACGCGGTGGCGCGCGGGGACGGCGACCGGGCGCGGGCCGTCACGGCGCTGCACACCGAACGCGCGAGCACCGGGCACCGCCTGCGGTTCGGCTCCGGCGCGGGCACCGACCGGGTCGGCCGCGTGGACCGTGTGAGGAACTCGCAACATCCCGTAAACACACCGAGTCTGCGCCCTTAACACGAGTGCCGTATACAAAGAGTGCGTAATTCATGGGGGCTATTTCCGCTGCCCGCAAAAAGGGAAGTGCGGGAAATGTGAAAGGCCCGCCCGGTGGTCCGGGCGGGCCTTTCCGTGGGCGGGGCGTCTGCGAGAAGACGGTTTTCCCGCCCATGACCATTCAGACGGTCTCGGGAAGCTCCTCGAGCCCTTCGGCGACCAGCTTCGCCAGCCGGTCCAGGGCGGCATCCGCCCCCTCGGCGTCGGAAGCGAGGACGATCTCCTCGCCGCCCTGGGCGCCCAGGCCCAGTACGGCGAGCATGGAGGCCGCGTTGACGGGGTCGCCCCCGGCCTTGGCGATCGTCACCGGGACGCCTGTGGCCGTGGCGGCTCGGACGAAGATGGAGGCGGGGCGGGCATGGAGACCCTCGGCCCAGCCGACGTTGACGCGGCGCTCAGCCATGTGTTGCTGCCCTTCGCAGTTCAGGGTTGTCTAGACCAGTTTCCCATATCGTGAAGCATGCCCGGAGCGGCACCCCTGGGCCCGCTCCGGTGGCAGCCGGACCGCGGCCTCGGTCCGGCTGTCGTCCACCACAGACTGCCTTGCGCCCCTGTCGTACGCGAGCCGTAGTCTGGGGCCCATGCAGATCTCGTCGGACCGGCACGAGTATCCCGCCCACTGGGAAGCCGACGTGGTGCTGCGAGACGGCGGCACCGCGCGTATCCGCCCCATCACCGTCGATGACGCCGAACGCCTGGTCAGCTTCTACGAGCAGGTGTCGGACGAGTCGAAGTACTACCGCTTCTTCGCGCCCTACCCGCGCCTGTCCGCCAAGGACGTCCACCGCTTCACGCACCACGACTTCGTGGACCGGGTGGGACTCGCGGCCACGATCGGCGGCGAGTTCATCGCCACCGTACGGTACGACCGGATCGGCGCCGACGGGGCGCCCGCGTCCTCCCACCCGTCGCCCGCCACCCCCGCCGGAGGGCCTTCCGCGCCCGCCCCGCCCGTCTCCGACGAGGCCGAGGTCGCCTTCCTCGTCCAGGACGCCCACCAGGGCCGGGGAGTCGCCTCCGCCCTGCTCGAACACATCGGAGCCGTCGCGCGGGAGCGCGGAATCCGCCGGTTCGCCGCCGAGGTGCTGCCCGCCAACACCAAGATGATCAAGGTGTTCACCGACGCCGGGTACACCCAGAAGCGCCACTTCGAGGACGGCGTCGTCCGTCTGGAGTTCGACCTCGAACCCACCGACCGCTCCCTGGCCGTGCAGCAGGCGCGCGAACAGCGCGCGGAGGCGCGCTCGGTGCAGCGGCTGCTCACTCCCGGCTCGGTGGCCGTCGTCGGCGCCGGACGCACACCCGGCGGGGTGGGGCGCAGCATCCTCGACAACATCCGGAACGCCGGCTTCACCGGGCGGCTCTACGCCGTCAACAAGGCGTTCGAGGAGGACCGGAAGGATCTCGACGGGGTCCCCGCGTACCGGTCCGTCCGCGCCATCGACGCTCCCCTCGACCTCGCCGTCGTCACGGTGCCCGCCGAGCACGTCCCCGAGGTGGTCGCCGAGTGCGGTGAGCACGGCGTACAGGGGCTCGTCGTCATCTCCGCCGGCTACGCCGAGTCCGGTCCCGACGGTCGCGAACGCCAGCGCGCCCTTGTCCGGCAGGCGCGTTCCTACGGTATGCGGATCATCGGTCCGAACGCGTTCGGCATCATCAACACGTCCCCGGACATACGGCTGAACGCCTCGCTCGCCCCCGAGCCGCCCCGCGCGGGCCGGATCGGACTGTTCGCCCAGTCCGGCGCGATCGGCGTCGCCCTGCTCTCCCGCCTGCACCGGCGGGGCGGCGGCGTCACCGGGGTGACCGGCGTCTCCACCTTCGTCTCGTCGGGCAACCGGGCCGACGTGTCCGGCAACGACCTGCTGCAGTACTGGTACGAGGACCCCGACACCGACGTCGTCCTGATGTACCTGGAATCCATCGGCAACCCCCGCAAGTTCACCCGCCTCGCCCGCCGGACCGCGGCGGCGAAACCGCTGGTCGTGGTCCAGGGCGCCCGCCATGGCGCCGGACCCCGGGGCCATGCCGTACGGGCGACGCGGCTGCCGCACGAAACGGTGTCCGCGCTGTTGCGGCAGGCCGGGGTGATCCGGGTGGACACCATCACCGACATGGTCGACGCGGGCCTGTTGCTCGCCCGCCAGCCCCTGCCGTCCGGCCCCCGGGTGGCGATTCTCGGCAACTCCGAGTCCCTGGGCGTGCTCACCTACGAGGCCTGCCTCGCCGAAGGGCTGCGCCCGCACCCTCCGCTCGACCTCACCATGGCGGCGTCGGCGGCGGACTTCCACGCGGCGCTCTCGCACGCGCTGGCCGACGACACGAGCGACGCGGTGGTCGTGACCGCGATCCCGGCGGTGGGGGAGGGCTCGGTGGGGGACGCGGCGCTGGCGGAGGCGCTGCGCTCGGCCGCCGCCGCGACCCCGACCAAGCCGGTCCTCGTGGTCCACGTCGAACTCGGCGGCCTGGCCGCGGCCCTGTCGGCCGCGACCAGCACGGCACCCCAGCCGACGACCGGCACGCCGCCGGGCACCCCGCCGCGCGCGGGAGCGGACACCGTACGGGACCCGGCGGGCGCCGCGTCGCGACCCGCGGGAGACCCGGGGACACAGGCGGAACCGGGCGCCGTGCCGCAGTCGGGCGAGGGCCGTATCCCGCAGGCGGGCGCGGGCGCGCCGACGCGGGCGGAAGCCGCCCACCCGGCGGTGGTGGAGCAGGCCGCCGGGACGCGGCCGGGACAGCGCACGGAGCCGGCCGCCGGAGCGGAGACGGTGCGCGGCACGCCGCCTGGGACGGAACCGGCTACTCCCGGCACACCGGCTACTCCCGGCACACCGGCGGGCAACGGCCCGGCGGCCCGCCCGGAAACGGGGCCCACGCCCCGGGCGGAAGCCGCCGCCGTGTCCCCGGCGGACGTGACGCCCGCGCCGCGGACGTCACCCGGCTCCGCCCCTCGGCCCTCCGGCAGCGCATCACCGGCGACCCCGCCGCCCGCCGCCCCCCACCTGCCCGGCCGGGAACAGCCCGCCCCCGCCGGCGCCGGCGCCGGTCCGCTCACCCCCGTCGTACCCCCCGAAGGCACTCACCTCATCCCCGCCTACCCCGCCTCCGAGCGCGCCGTCCGCGCCCTCGCGCATGCCGTCGCGTACGCGCGGTGGCGGCGGGAGGCCGCCGAGCCCGGCAAGGTGCCCGGGTACGAGAACATCGACGAGCGCGCCGCCGCCGCGCTCATCGACCGGCTGCTCTCGCGCGGAGAGGACCTCACCCTCGGCAGCGAGGAGACCTGCGACCTGCTCGGCACGTACGGCGTCGAGGTGCACCGCGCCCTGTCCGCCCCCACGCCCGATGCCGCCGCCGAAGCCGCGCGCACCCTCGGCTACCCGGTGGTCCTCAAGGCGACCGCCCCGCACCTCAGGCACCGGGCCGATCTGGGCGGCGTCCGCCTGGACCTGGCGGACGAGGAACAACTGCGCCGGACGTACGCCGAGTTGACGGAGCTGTTCGGCGCCCCGGCGGAGCTGCGTCCCGTGGTGCAGCGCATGGCACCACGCGGTGTGGACACCATCGTCCGCGCGGTCATCGACCCCGCCGCCGGCGCCGTGCTGTCCTTCGGGCTCGCCGGGGCCCCCTCGCAACTGCTCGGGGACATGGCGCACCGGCTGATCCCGGTCACGGACCGGGACGCGACCGCACTGGTGCGATCGATCCGGACCGCCCCGCTCCTGTTCGGCTGGCGCGGCTCGGCACCCGTGGACACCCCCGCCCTCGAGGAGCTGATGCTGAGGGTGTCTCGGCTGGTCCACGACCATCCGGAGGTCGTCGCGGTCACCCTGGAGCCGGTCGTCGTCGCCCCGCACGGCGTGAGCGTCCTCGGCGCCTCCGTACGCCTGGCCCCGCCGCCGGCCCGCGACGACCTCGGCCCGCGCACCCTGCCGGCGTACTGAGGGCGCCGGGGGAGCGGAGAAGGGTGAGCGGTGCCTCGCAGTCGGTGGCCACCCTTAGGATGGGCAGCATGGCCAAGACCAGTACGACGACCCAGGGGCTGCGGGCGGCGATCGAGCGCAGCGGCTACTACCCGGCCCTCGTGGCCGAGGCGGTGGAGGCCGCGGTGGGCGGCGAGCCCGTCCGGTCGTACCTGGTCCACCAGGAGACGACGTTCGACCAGAACGAGGTGCGGCGGCATGTGACCGTGCTCGTCCTCACCGGCAACCGCTTCATCGTCAGCCACACCGACGAGCAGGCCGCGGACACCACCTCCCCGACGCCGTACGCCACCACGTCCACGGAGTCGGTCAAGCTCGACCGGATCTCCTCGATCGTGGTCAGCCGCGTGGTCGCCAACCCGGAGTCGTACAAGCCGGGCACGCTGCCGCGCGAGATCGTGCTCACCATCGGCTGGGGCGCCGTCTCCCGCATCGACCTGGAGCCGGCCGCTTGCGGCGACCCCAACTGCGACGCCGACCACGGCTACACGGGCAGCTCGACGGCCGACGACCTGAGCCTGCGCGTCAGCGAGGCAGGCGACGGGCCGGAGACGGTGCGCCAGGCGCTGCTCTTCGCGCAGGCCCTCTCCGAGGCGACCGCGGACACCACCCGCTGATGGCGCAGTCCACCGTCTGGGACCCCCACCCGGAGCACCCGGAACCGATCCCCGTCCACTCCGCCCCCGTGCCCGAGTACGGCACCGGATCGCTCGCCGATCTGCTGCCGACCCTCGCCGCGGGCCTCGGCGTCCCCGGCATGACCGCCGGCCTGGCGGAGCTGACCGCCGCGGACCGGAACTGCGTGTTCCTGATCGACGGCCTCGGCTGGGAGCAACTGCGCGCCCATCCCGAGGACGCCCCCTTCATGACGTCGCTGCTCGGCAGCTCGCGCGGCGGCACCGGCCGCCCGATCACCGCGGGCTACCCGGCGACCACCGCGACCTCCCTCGCCTCCGTCGGCACCGGTTTGCCGCCCGGCGCCCACGGCCTGCCCGGCTACACCGTCCGCAACCCGGACACCGGCGAGCTGATGAACCAGCTGCGCTGGCAGCCCTGGTCCCCGCCCGGCGCCTGGCAGCCGTACCCCACCGTCTTCGAGCTGGCCCACCGCGCGGGGGTGCACGCCGCCCAGGTGTCCTCACCGACCTTCTCGAACACTCCGCTGACCAAGGTCGCGCTGAGCGGCGGCGTCTTCCACGGACGGCTCTCCGGCGAGGACCGTATGGACACGGCCGCCGCGCAACTGGCCGGCGCCGACCGCGCGCTCGTCTACACCTACTACGCCGAGGTCGACGGTGCCGGTCACCGCTTCGGCGTCGACTCCGACACCTGGCGCGGCCAGCTCGCCCACGTGGACCGGCTCGTCCAGCGCCTCGCCGAGCAACTGCCGCCGCGCAGCGCCCTCTACGTCACCGCCGACCACGGAATGATCGACGTCCCCTTCGACGAGGACCACCGCATCGACTTCGACGAGGACTGGGAGCTGAAGGCGGGCGTCGCCCTCCTCGGCGGCGAGGGCCGCGCCCGGCACGTGTACGCGGTCCCCGGCGCGGCGAACGACGTACTGACCTGCTGGCGCGAGGTCCTCGGCGAGCAGTTCTGGGTCGCCTCGCGCGACGAGGCAATCGCGGCGGGCTGGTTCGGGCCGACCGTCGACGAGCGGGTGTACCACCGCATCGGCGACGTGGTCGCCGCCGCGCGGGACGACGTCCTGCTGATCGCCTCCGAACGGGAGCCGAGGGAGTCGGAGATGGCCGGCAACCATGGCTCGATGACCTCTGCCGAGCAACTCGTCCCCCTGCTCGAAGTACGCTCCTGAGGCCACGCCCCCCGTCGCCCCCTGCCGAAAGGTGTCCGCCCTCCCATGCCCGAACTGGTGTTCTTCTGCGGAACGATGGACTGCGGGAAGTCGACCGACTGTCTTGGGTATTCGCCATGTTCTCGTCGGGCGGTGGCCGGGGCTGTCGGGTTTGATGTTGTTGCTCGTCCTGGCGGTGCTGTCCGTCTTGGCCAGCTTGGGAGGGGCCCGCGTTCGTGATGTCCGAGTTGGTGTTTTTCTCCGGGACGATGGACTGTGGAAAGTCAACTTTGGCGCTGCAAATTTCACACAATCGTTCCGCGCGTGGACTTCAGGGCCTCATTTTCACGCGGGACGACCGCGCGGGTGAGGGGCAGCTGTCGTCGCGGCTGGGTCTGGTGACGGATGCGGTGGAGGCGCTCCCAGGGCTCGATCTGTACGGGTACGTGGTCGAAGAGTTGTCACAGGGCGGCAAGGTCGACTACGTGATTGTGGACGAGGCGCAGTTCCTGGCCCCGGAACAGATCGACCAGTTGGCGCGGGTGGTTGACGACCTCGACTTGGATGTCTTCGCGTTCGGCATCACCACCGACTTCCGCACCCGGCTCTTCCCGGGTTCGCAGCGGCTGATCGAACTGGCGGACCGTATCGAGACGTTGCAGGTCGAGGCCATGTGCTGGTGTGGGGCGCGGGCCACGCACAACGCCCGGACCGTGGGTGGGGAGATGGTGCTCGAGGGGAAGCAGGTCGTGGTGGGCGACGTGGACCGGGTCGAGGACGAGGTCGGCTACGAGGTCTTGTGTCGCCGCCATCACCGCAGGCGCATGACGAGCGCCTCGGCGAGGGCGGCGGCGCTGTCGCCGGACGTGCTGCCGGTCACTGCCACGTGACCTCTGGTCGACGAGAAGCGCGTCGGCTTGCTTGCCAGCCGCGCCGGCTGTGTGGGCGGGAGGCTCTGGGCCGTGGGCTCGGGAGGGCGGCTTTGGCCGCAAGTTCGAGTCCTGGGGGAGGTCCACGGTGGTCCTGCGGGAAGTGTTCGAACTCGAATCCCGTTGGGCTGGGGGTGAGGCATGTGCTGCGGCGTGGGGCGGCGGAACGGAATCTTCTCGGTGTTGACGCTTCCCTTGTAGAGCGACGCGTGGCTGACTTGTCGTCCTGTGTGGGCTGAGGACCTCGTGGGGGCAGGGTCGATGGCCGAGACCCTCGTCAACGGATGGACGGGCGGGCGCGACGTGGTGGAGTTCCGCTTCAACGTTTAGCGGGCGTCTTAGCATCGACGCGACCGATGTAGCAAATGCGCAGGTCAGGCAGGGTCGGCCCCATCCGGGGTCGCCCCCGTCGCTGCATCCGCCGCTGGATTCGTGCTGGATATCTTGACGTCTCGTCACCTGTCGTCATTCCTGATTATCCGTACTGCTGCTGGATCGGAGCTGGATAGAGCTGACAGGCCGTCAGGTGAGCGGTGTTCCGGGCGGGACGGATCTCGTTGCCGCTGGGGTGCGCGGGCCGTTGTCGGTGGCGTGGGGGTCGGGTGGGCGTGTGGCGGTGTCGTTGCGTGGACGGCGGACAGGGGGCTGCGATGGGGCCGTGCGACTGATGGCTGGCAACTGGATAGGCGCAGGAAGTTCGTTCTGCGTAGAGAACAGAAATGATCACGCAGGACCACGGGTACCCTGCGTCCAGGGCCAAGCCGCCGCCCAAGCCAAGACGGAGCGTGACGTCGCGTCAGCAACCGAACCAGCACACCGCTCAACTTTGAAGACCCATCAAACCTTCCAGCTCCTCAACCGCCACGACAGCCTCGTATTGATTCTGGACGGATTCGACGAGATGCAGGCCCGTGTGGACGACCTCGCCACAGCGCGGAACTTCGACGAACTGGCCAAGGTCGTGGAGCCAGAAGCAAACTGCAAGGCGCCCTTGGCCACCGCGGTGGTGACCTACGCGATGTTGCGGACCTGGTCGGTCAGGTTGCCGGCCATGAAGTTGACGGAGTCGGTCAGGTCACGCCAGACACCGGCGACTTTGGGGACCTCGGCCTGTCCGCCGAGCCGTCCCTCGCTGCCGACCTCCCGTGCCACGCGGGTGACCTCGTCGGCAAAGGCGGAGAGCTGGTCCACCATCGTGTTGACGGTGTTCTTCAACTCCAGGATCTCGCCCCGGGCATCGACGTCGATCTTCTGCGACAGGTCGCCCCTGGCCGCGGCCGTGGCGACCTGGGCGATGTCACGGACCTGCGTGGTCAGGTTGCCCGCCATGGCGTTGACGGAGCCGGTGAGGTCCGCAGAGGTTCCGGAGACGCCGGGCACGTCGGCCTGTCCGCCGAGCGTTCCCTCGGTGCCGACCTCGCGGGCGACCCGGGTGACCTCGGAGGTGAAGAGGTCGAGTTGGTCGACCATGCCGTTGAAGACGGTGGCGATCTCCCCGATCAGCCCGTCCCCCTCGTCGGGCAGCCGGGTACCGAAGTCCCCGTCCCGCACGGCCGTCAGACCGGCCAGGAGCTACCGCAGCTCCGAGTCGCCGACCTTGCCCTCCGCCGTGGCGCCGCCCGCCTTGGTGTCGGCGACCTTGCTGCCGGCTCCGCGCCCGGACCGCGACCGCGGTGCGCCGCGCGTACCTTCGACCGCCGACTCAGCCACGCCAACCTCTTCCCGTCCGATGAGTCACCCCGGTGGTCCGTTCAAAGAAACGCAAGGAATCGCGGAGAACCGAAGAAAAATAAAGAGAACTGGTGAAAACCGCAGCCCATACCGCACTTCAGTTACCCGTGAGTCATCTTCTCAAGGGTGTGACCTGCCCCATGCCCGTCCCCTGTCCGATACCCGTACTCGACGCCCGTGCCCATAACCGCGCCCTGCCCGGCAGGCCATGCCTGTGCCCCGTGCGCGTCGGCCGCCCTCCTGCCCGGCGACCGTGCCCGAGGCCCGGCACACCGTGCCCGACCGACCACCCCGCGCCCAACGCGGGCCGGGGTCCTTCCGAACCGGCCCGCACGGCATTTTCTTACACCAGGTCGACAACGACCGGTCCGGCCACGAAGTTGACGCCTATGTGTGATCTGCGGGCCGGTTGGGTGCCATACCGGCCAGGGCCGCGAGCACATGTGACCGCGCGGCCGCGTCGAGCGACTGGAGGGAGTCGTCGATGAGGTGGCGGTAGAACTCCTTCTCCGCCATGTAGGCGCGCCTGCCGGTGGCGGTCAGCGCCAGGACCACCGTGCGGCGGTCGGTGGGATGCCGGCGGCGCTCCAGGTAACCGTCACGCTCCAGCCGGTCCGCGAGGCTGGTCAGCGTCGACGGGGAGAGGCGCAGACTGCGGCGGACGGAGAGGATCGCGGACTCGCCGTTGAGGCCGAGCTCCTGGATGAGCATCCGGGCGCGCAGGTCCAGCGCCGACGTCGGACGCGCCCGGTGCTCGGCCTCGATCACATGGACCAGGCGCATCAGCGCCTCGATCTCCCGGTCGGTCGCCCCGGACTCCTGCTTGGCCATGGAAGGATCTTACTTAGATACGGCCGAGGATCCGGTCGATCGCGGGACTGCCGAAGCGGCCGTCCGGATCGAGCGCGGCCCGCAGCGCGGTGAAGTCGTCCCAGCGTGGGTAGAGTCGGCGCAGTTCGTCCGCCCCGAGGGTGTGCCACTTGCCCCAGTGCGGCCGCCCGCCCACGGCGACGCACGCCCGCTGGGCCTCCACCCAGGCGCCGTCGACGTCGATGCCGGGCGCCTGGATCGCGGCGCCGACCCAGGTCGAGGTCCTCCCGTACGACGGGTGCAGCCAGGCCGACTCGGCGGGCGCGATCCGGGTCTCGCAGGGGAACGCGGCGGGTACCTTCGCGTCCTCGACGGCGGACATCAGCTGGCGTACGCAGTCGGGCCCGTCGGCCTGCCCCACGGCGAACTCGAAGGCGTCGTGCCGTACGAACAGCGGGCGCAGGAAGACCTTGTCCCAGGTGTCGACGGTGGTCTCGGGCCGGACGCCGCGGGCGAACGCCCGGCTCAGTGCGGGCACCAGCCGCGGTGCCCGGCGCGCCACCACCCCCATCGCCTGGAGGCCGTGGTTCACCTTCACCACGTCGCGGAACCACTCGCCGAGCGCGGACGGCTTGTCGACCGGGTCGCCGGTGCGCTCGGCGGTCCACATCAGCACCTGGTCGATGTAGGGCATGAAGTAGAGGCCGACATGGCCGGTGGGCGGTGGGTCCGCGAGCAGGGTGAGGGCCTGGTCGCGGCTGATGACCGCGTCCGTCCTGCGCAGGTTGTAGGCGGGGACCGCCTGGATCGTGACGGAGACGATGATCCCCAGGGCGCCGAGGCTCACCCGGGCCGCGTCGAAGAGGTCCGCCTCCTCCTGGCCGCGCGCGTCCTCACCGTCCCCGGCACCGCAGCGTACGACACTGCCGTCGGCGAGCATCAGCTCCAGGGCGACGACCTGCGAGGCGAACGCGGGCGCGGTGAGGCCGGTGCCGTGGGTACCGGTGGACAGGGCACCCGCGATGGACTGGTGGTCGATGTCGCCCATGTTGGCGAAGGCCAGCTGGTGCCGGTGCAGTTCGGTGCGGATCTCACGCAGCGAGGCACCGCCCTGAACCGTCAACCGCGCCCGGTCCAGGTCGACTTCGAGAATCCGGTTGAGGTGGCGCAGGGAGACCTGGGTCTCCGGCGCGATCGCCACGTCGTTGTACGAGTGACCGCTGCCGACGACCCGGACCCGTGAGCCCTCGGCCGCCGCCTCCTTCAGGACACGGCGCAGACCGTCCAGGTCGGACGGGGCGGCGACGCGCCTCGGACGCACGCTGTGACGTCTCGAGAAGTTCGTCCACGTGCCGTCGGGGGAGATCTCGGCACCGGCGGCACGGAGAGAGCCCATCGGATATTCCTTGTCTCGTAAGGTCTCTTGTACGTAACTTCCGGGATGCATATGATCCGCGTCACTGTATGCGGCGTCAAGGGAGGATGCGATGGGCGTCACGATCGTCAACCCGACCAGTTACGAGGCGGCCCCTCGCTCGGTCCCCCGGGTCACGGTCCCCGACCTGAACGGGCTGACCGTGGGCTTCCTCAGCAACAGCAAGATGAACGCCGACAAGGTACTCGAGGGTGTGGCCACGGCCCTGGTCGGCCGGTACGGGATCACGCCCCGGCTCTACGCGAAGCGGGTGCCGTCGATCGCGGCGACCGACGAGCTCCTCGACCAGGTCGCCGAGGAGTGCGACGCCGCCGTGGTGGCGATGCTCGACTGTGGCTCCTGCGCGTCCTGGGCGGTGGCGGACATGGCCGCGCTGGCGGCCCGGGGACTTCCGGTGTGCGGCACGGCGTCCACCCAGTTCGAGGGCTTCTCCCGCCAGGTCCTCGCCATCCAGGGCGCGGACGCGCTCGGGCTGGCCGTCGTCGCCCACCCGGTCGGCGGGATCCCCCCGCAGGAGGCCTTCGAGCGCGTCAACCCCCTGGTCGTCGGCGACGTCGTCTTCGCCCTCACCACCGAGATCGTCAAGGAGAGCCCCGCGTGACCGCCACCGAAGCGACGGACCTCATCGAGATCGCCGACGCCCACGACGAGGACGCCGCCGCCGAACAACTGCACAGGTGGGGCTGGACCGACGGGCTGCCCGTCGTCGTACCGACCCCCGAGCGGGTGGAACGCTTCCTCGCCGCCGCGACCCACGACCCGGACGCCTCCCTCGGACCGATCGCGCCGCGCGGCGCGGACCTCACGCTGCGCGCGCTGGCCGCGAACGCGGTGATGGCCGGTGCTCTGCCCGCGTACATGCCGGTCCTGGAGGCAGCCGTGGTCGCCATGCGGCAGCCCGACTTCAACCTGTACGGCATGCAGATGACCACGCACCCGTGCGCGCTGATGGTCCTCGTCCAGGGCCCCCTCGCGGGCGAACTGGGCATCGCGTCCGGCGCCGGCTGCATGGGTTCCGGGTTCCGCGCCAACGGCTCGATCGGCCGCGCGGTCCGTCTCGTCGCCATGAACATCGGCGGCGCCCGGCCCGGCGAGGGCGAGGTCGCCGGTGACATCGACCGGGCGACCCAGGGCACACCCGCCAAGTGGTCGTTCTGCTTCGCCGAGAACCAGGCGGACAGCCCGTGGCCGTCGTTCGCCTCTCAGCTGCCGTGGACCGGGGAGGACGGCTTCGACCCCGCCGACAACCTGGTGACGGTGGCCGCCGTGGAGGGGCCGCACAACATCAACGACCACCAGTCGTCGACCGGCGAGAACCTGCTGATGACGATGGCGGCGACCATGTCGACACCGGGCGCCAACACGGCGTACCGCGGCGGTGACCAGTTCCTCGCGATCGGCCCCGAGCACGCGCGGGTCCTCGCCGACTCGGGTCTGTCGCGGCGCGACGTCCAGCAGTACCTGTACGAGCACGCCCGCGTCGACGCGACCCGGGTCGGCCGGGAGAAGCTGGAGGAGGCCAGCCTGTGGGGCGGCTACCGGCTGAGGCTGGAGGAGTGGGGCCACCGGGTGCCGATCGCGCGGGCACCGGAGGACATCCGGATCGTCGTCGCGGGCGGAACGGGCAAGCACTCCGCCTGGATGCCGACGTTCGGCGCGACCTGGAGCCAGACCGTACGGCTGCCGCGCGACGCGGGCGGCGACTTCGTGGTCGCCCCGCTGAACGAGGCGGCGAGCTGGTCGAACGACATGGAATCGGAATGAGGGTCCGGTGAGCATCTGGGCCAACGTGGCCGCCGTGCCCCAACTCCCCACGGGCATCGTCGACTCGGTGGTGGTCGGAGCGGGCCCGGCCGGCTGGACCGCCGCGATCTACCTGGCGCGGGCGTGCGCCGAACCGCTCGTCCTCACCGGCACGGCACCCGGCGGACAGCTGATGGACACCGGGGTGGTCGAGAACTTCCCCGGTTTCCCGGACGGCATCGACGGCCCCGAACTGATGGCCAGGATGCGGGAACAGGCCGAACGGGCGGGGGCGAGGGTCTTCGGCCTGGACGCCGAGGAGATCCGGTACGCGACGGTCCGGTACGGGACGGACGGCTCGCCCTCGCACGAGGGCGCGCGTGAGGCCGAACACGAGAACGTACGTGACGCCGTGCACGAGATCGTCACCGCCGAGGGCACCGTCCGCACCCGTACGGTCGTCCTGGCGACCGGGTCGCGGCCGCGCCGCCTCGGACTGCCCGGCGAGGGCGAGTTGGGCGGCAACCGCGGCATCGCCTATTGCGCGGTGTGCGAGGCCCCGCTGTTCAAGGGCCGGGACGTCGCGGTCGTCGGCGGCGGGGACAGTGCGATGGAGGAGGTGCTGGCACTTGCCAGGTACGCCCGGCGGGTCCGTCTGATCCACCGCGGCGAACGGTTCCGGGCCGCCCCGGTGCTGCTGCGGCGGGTACGGGCCCTCCCCAACGTCGAGATCACCACCGGCTGCGTCGTCCGCGAGCTGCGGCGGGGCGCCGACGGTCACCTGTCCGGGGTGGGCGTCGAGCGCACGGCGACCGGGGAGGTCACCGAACTCCCCGTCCAGGGACTGTTCGTGGCGATCGGGCACACTCCGAGGATCCGCCTGGCCGAGGGGGTCCTGCCGTCGACGGCCTCCGGCCACCTGCACACCACCGGCCCCGGCGGGGCCACCTGCCTGCCCGGCGTCTTCGTCGCCGGTGACGTCGCCGACGCCCGGTTCCGGCAGGCCGTCACCGCGGCCGGCGCGGGGTGCGCCGCCGCCCTGGAGACCACACGCTATCTGGAGGCCGTCCATGCATGACCGGCAGACGCACGACCAGCGGACGCACGACCAGCGGACGCACGACCGGCAGACGCACGACCGGCAGACGCACGACCGGCAGACGCACGACCAGCGGACGCACGACCAGCAGGACCGGCAGGTACAGGACGGGCAAGCGCAGGACCGGCCGGCCGGACCGCTGGCCGGGGTGCGGGTCGTCGACCTGACCCGGGTGGTGATGGGGCCGCTGGCGACCCAGATCCTCGCCGACCAGGGCGCCGACGTGGTGATGATCGAGGCGGCCGGCGGGGACACCAACCGGGTGATGGGCCCGGGCCCCGCACCGCAGTTCTCCGGGCTGGCGCTCAACATCCTGCGCAACAAGCGCTCCGTGTCGGTGGACCTCAAGGCCCCCGAACAGGCTGCGGTCGTCCGGGAGTTGATCGCCGGTGCGGATGTGGTGGTCGCCACCATGCTGCCCGGCACACTGCGCCGCCTCGGCCTGTCCTACGACGCGGTACGGGAACTCAACCCGGAGATCGTGTACTGCCAGGCGCAGGGCTGGCCGCTGGGTTCGGAGGCGGAGGACTTCCCCGCGTACGACGACATCATCCAGTCGGCCGTCGGGGTCGGCGACATGATGCACCGGGCCGCCGGGGAACCGACGTTGCTGCCGACGATCCTCGCGGACAAGGTGTGCGGTCTCGCGATCGCTCAGGCGGTGACCGCCGCTCTCCTCCACCGTGCCCGCACCGGGCAGGGCCAGCACGTCGAGGTGCCGATGGTGCAGACGATGACCGCGTTCATGCTCGCCGAGCACGGCGCGGGCGCGATTCCCGAGCCACCGACCCCGCAGGGCGACCTGCCCGCGACCGGCTACCCGAGGGTGATGACCCCGGAGCGCAGGCCGCAGCAGACCGCCGACGGCTGGATCCAGATCCTTCCCTACCACCCGAAGCACTTCTTCGCCATCTTCACCGAGGCCGGCGAGACCCATCTGCTGAAGGACCCGCGGTTCGCGGACCTCGCCTCGGCGATCAGGCACGCGCCGGAGCTGTATCCCCTGATGCGGGAGATCGTGAAGCGGCGTACGACCCGGGAGTGGCTGGACTTCTGCCGGGGAGCCGGGATCCCGGCCGTGCGGATGGCGACGCTGCAGGACCTCGTCGACGACCTGCCGTCGGCCGAGCACCCCGTCGCGGGCACGTACCGCCTGCTGCCGCCCATGGCGAACTTCTCCCGCACGCCCGCGACCGTGCGCCGTCCCGCGCCCGCCGTCGGCGAGCACACCCAGGAGGCGCTGGTCGGCGGGCCGGTCTGGACCGACGTAAGGAACCCCGCATGAGCCGCATCCAACTGACGGCGACCGAACTCACCGCGTCCGAACGCGCGTTGCAGCGTGAGGTTCGCGAGTGGCTGGACGAGCGTCTGCCGGAGGGGAGTCACCCGGTCGGGCTCGGCATGGTCGGCGCCTTCGACCCGGAGTTCTCCCGCGACCTGGGCGCCAGGGGCTGGCTCGGGATGAACCTGCCGAAGGAGTACGGCGGAGGCGGCCGCACGGCGGTCGAACGCCTGGTGGTCGTCGAGGAGTTGCTGGCACGCGGAGCGCCGGTCGGGTTCCACTGGGTGGCTGACCGGCAGTCCGGGCCGAGCATCGCCCTGCACGGCACGGAGGAACAGAAGCACGAGTTCCTGCCGCGCATCGCCGCCGGGGAGGTCTCCTTCGCGATCGGCATGTCCGAGCCGGACTCCGGTTCCGACCTCGCCTCGATCAAGTCCAAGGCGGAGCCCGTGGACGGCGGTTGGGTGATCAAGGGAAGTAAGATCTGGACGTCGGGCGCCCATCTGGCCGACTACGTCCTGGGGTTGTTCCGCACGGGCGACGACAAGCACGCCGGCCTCACGCAGTTCATCATCGACCGGCAGACCGAGGGACTGACCGTCTCACCGATCACGTTCATCGACGGCGAGGACCACTTCTGCCTGCTGACCTTCGAGGACGTCTTCGTACCGGACTCGCGGCGGCTCGGCGAGGTCGGCTGGGGCTGGATGCAGAACCAGGAGGAACTGGTCCTCGAACGCGGTGGCGTGGACCGCTGGATGTCGGCGATGCCGGTGCTCGAACGGTGGGTCCGGCGCGAGTTGGACAACGACTCGACGCTGCTGCGGGCCGACATCGCCGGCATCACCGCCCGCTGCTGGGCCTTCCACGGCATGTCGCTCGCGGTGGCCCGGATGGTGGACGCCGGTCAGCTCCCGAAGACGGAGGCGGCGCTGGTCAAGGACATGGCCACCCGGTTCGAGCAGGAGTGCGTGGAGATCGTCGTACGGCACCTCGGGCGCATGCCCGACCTGGGGTCCGACGACCCCTTCGAGGCACTCCTCGCCACCGCGGTGCTGGACAAGCCGTCCTGGACCATCCGCGGCGGCACCACGGAGATCCTGCACACTCTGATCGCGAGGGAGCTGAGCCGGTGAGCGACGCCGTGCAGAACACAGCCGCGGCGGCCGGGGCGGACGCCTCGAAGGACGCCGAGGTCGATGCCGCCATGGCCGCCGCGAACCACGTGGCCGACCTGGTGGACCGGCTCTTCGCCGACAAGGCGGGCCACGACGTCGTGCTCGCCGCCGAGAACGCGCCGCTGTCGAAGACGCTCTGGGACGCGGTCGCGGGCCCGGGTCTGCCGTGGATCGGCATCGACGAAGCCGCGGGCGGGTCGGGAGGCTCGCTCACCGACGTGGTCACGCTCCTCACGGCCGCCGGACGGCACGCCGTACCGCTGCCGCTGCTCGAGCACCATCTGGCCCTGTGGCTGGTCACGGTGTCCGGCGGACGGGTCGAGGGCACCGGCGCCTGGACGGTCGCGCCGCCCGCCGGGGCGTGCCCCGCGGCGGGGCTGGCCCTTACGGGGACCACCGTGACCGGCACCCTGCGCGATGTCGCGTGGGGGCGTTCGGCGGAGTGTGTCGTCGCCCTCCTGGTGACCGACGACGGGACGAAGGCGCTGGTGCTGGACCCGGCCGACGCCACGGTCACGCACGGCCACGACATCGCGGGCCAGCCCCGCGATGTGCTGACCTTCGAGGAGGTCCCCGCCGACATCCTGCCCTGCCCGGTCACGGTGGACGAACTCGCCCAGCGAGGCGCGGTGTTGCGGGCAGCCCAGATGGCCGGCGCGATGACCGCGGTCCACGGGCTGACCCAGCGGTACACCGCCGAGCGCGAGCAGTTCGGCCGACCGATCGGGAAGTTCCAGTCGGTGCGGACGCATCTGGTCCACCTGGCCCAGATGGCGGTGATGACGCAGGTGAGCGTGGACCGCGCGGCGGCCGCGCTGGAGGCGGCCCACGGGTCGGCATCGGGCCGCGACGCGTCCTTCGCCGCGTACGCCGCCAAGCTGCTGGCCGACCAGAACGCGGCCGTGAGCATCAAGGCCGGACACCAGGCGCACGGCGCGATCGGTATGACCCGGGAGTACGCCCTCCAGGACTACACCCGCCGGCTCAACGCCTGGCGCGGTGACTGGGGCACCGAGCACGCACTGGCGGACCGCATCGGCGCGGCGGTCGCCCGCGCGGGACGCATCGCGACGCTCGTCACGGACGAGGGAGCGCTGTCCGTATGAACGGGATGCCGTATGGACGAGGTGACCGGGAGCACGACGTGAACGAGGTGACCCGATGAACGACATGACCGGCGCGGTCACTGTGGATCTCCTCGACGGCCATGTCGCCGTCGTGGAGACGCACGACCCGCCCGCGAACTTCTTCGACCGCGACGTCCTCGCGGCGGTCGCGGACGCCGGTGAGCGGGCCGCCTCCGAAGGGGCGCGGGCGATCGTGCTCTGCTCGGAGGGCCGCCACTTCTGTGCGGGGGCACGGCTGGCCGACGCCACCGGTGCCCTGGACCCGCGGGCCTCGGCCGCCGCCGTCTACGAGCAGGCGGTCCGTATCTTCCGGTGGGAGATCCCGGTGGTCGCGGCCGTGCAGGGTGCGGCCGTGGGCGGCGGACTCGGTCTCGCCTGCGCGGCCGACTTCCGGGTCGCTGGACTGAAGGCGCGCTTCGAGGCCAACTTCGCCCGCCTGGGCTTCCACTGCGGTTTCGCGCTGAGCCTGACCCTGCCAAGGATCGTCGGGCAGACCCGCGCGGAACTGATGCTGTACACCGGCCGGCCGGTGCGCGGCGCGGAGGCGTACGACGCCGGTCTGGCCGACCGGCTGACGGAACTCGGCGAGGAACGCGCCGTCGCCCTGGAACTGGCCCGCGACCTGGCGAGCGCCGCCCCGCTGGCGGTCCGCTCGATGCGGGCGACGATGCGCGCCGGTCTCCTGGACCGGCTCGAGTCCGCGCTGGAGCACGAGCTCGACGAACAGGAGCGGCTCTGGCGCACCGAGGACGCCGCCACCGGCATCACGGCGTCGTTGGAACGCCGTGACCCCGTCTTCCACGGAAGATGACCACCCCCGACTCTCTCACCCGCACCTCAGGAGGCACCGGATGACCCAGCGCGTTGTGATCAGCGGGCTCGCCGACGGCATGGGCCGCCGGACCGCCCTGCTCCTCGCCGACCAGGGCGTGTCGATCGCCGGCTTCGACGTGGACCAGGCAGGGCTCGAATCCCTGGGCAAGGAACTCGACGCCAAGGGCGTCGACCACCACCTGGTGCCCCTGGACATCCGCGACCGGGCGGCGGTCCGGGCGTTCCGCGACGACGTCCTGGAGAAGTGGGGGCACGTCGACACGGTGATGTCCAACGTCGGCGTCCCCTTCTTCGGCCCGTTCGAGGAGGTCGACCTCGACGCAGCCCTGCGCGCCTTCGAGATCAACGTGATCGGCGCCGCGGCCCTCTTCCAGTCGTTCGTCCCCGGCATGCGCGAACGCCGCCAGGGCAAGCTGGTCGCGGTCGCCTCGCTCGTCGGACGGATCCCGTTCCCCTTCGAGTCGATCTACTCCTCCACCAAGTTCGCCGTCGAAGGCCTGGTGCAGTCCCTGAAGTTCGAGGTGGAGCCGTACGGTATCCAGGTCGCCCTCATCGAACCGGCCCAGGTGTCCACGGGGTTCGCGAAGAAGGCCCTCAAGCTGCCGTCCGAGACGTCCCCCTACTACGAGCGGGCGATGCGTTTCATCGAGCGCGACAACGAACTCGTCAGCAAGGCGACCACCCCCGAGCAGGCGGCCGCGAAGATCGCCGCCGTGGTCCTCGCGAAGAAGCCGAAACTGTTCAACCAGGTCGACCGGATGAGTTCGCTCTTCTTCTTCCTCAACCAGCACCTGCCGACCAGGGTCCGCGACGCGATCCTGCTGAACCACATGGGCATCAGGAACCGTTGACCTCACCCCGTTGGTCGTTGTCGGTCAGACCTGCGGAGAGCGCCTGAGCGGAACTCCCGGAACGTTCTGCCGGGACACGACAGCGCCGAGGGGTGGAGGTGCCGAGGACGCGTCCCGACGCGCGCGCCCACGCGACGAGTTCGGGCTCGTCCAGGCTGGCGCCCGGCCGGTCGTGGTCGAGCCGGGGCCCCGGAAGGGACGGTGCGACCGCCACGTGGAGTCCGGCGGTCCGCGCGGTGGCGACGCTGGTGGCCGAGTCCTCGAAGGCGACGGCGTTCGCCGGGGCGACTTCGAGCGCCCAGCGAGGCCTCGGCCCCATGAGCCCCTACAGTCGGAGGACCCCGCGCAGGGGCCGGCCGGCGCCGAGGACCGTATCCCGGATCGGGTCCGTCATCTCCCGTGTGTGGAAGGTGACCTTGACCCGGCGGTGCCTGCCGTCGGGACCCCGCTCGGTCCTCCACTCCACGTACACGGCGGACGCGTAACCGCGCCCGTACTCGCACTCGTGCTCGCCGAACCCATGCCTGTGCCAGCTCTCGTGAAGGACCCGGACCTCCCGCCGGTCCGCGTCCAGACGCATCGAGGACTTCAGCCGCACGCCCATCCCCGGAAGGTCGCACTCCGTTACCAGGTCCGCCTTCTCGTCGGGCCGCGCGTGGCGGACGCGGTACACCGTTCCGGTCTCGCCGACCGCGAGCAGCGCGGCCCGCACCTCCTCGCGAGGCCATGCCTCGACACCGTCACCGGGACGGGCGGTCCCCGTCAACCTGTCCCACAGCTTGCCCACGTGCGGCCCTCTACCGTCATCCCTCGTCCCGCCCAACGTACTTGACCCTCACGGTGACGTGATACCGCATGATCGGTGCCGTGGAGGAGCTGGACGAGACGAGGGTGGAGTTCATCGAGGAGCACCTGACCGTGGGACGCGTGGCCGAGCTGGCCGGGGTGAGCGTCCGCACGCTGCATCACTACGACGAGATCGGCCTCCTGACGTCGTTGCGGTTGCCGCCAGTGGTGATTGCTGCCGGCCTTGCCCCGGTCCACCGAGGACGGACCGGTGGCAGGCCCGCCCTTCCTCGCGCGGATGTGGCTGGAGTCGACCGCTGCACCACCGAGGACTCCCGCCCGCGCGCGACCCCCGCACGACACACGGCACCCCGGCACGCCCGCCAGCGTGCACATCCCGTGCACAATCGCGCGGGAACTCCCGGGAACCCGCAGGTCGAAGCGGGAAGTCGTCCCGCACGTAAAACGGCCCCGCCCCAGGGAAATCCCCAGGTCAGAGCCGTAAAGGCAGACGAGTCGGGCTGTACGCCGGGTACAGCGCGAGCAGCCTTCGCCCGCGGCTCCCGCCGATGGCGTGTCATTCCCCGTCGGGCCTCAGCCGCAAAGAGATCGAGACCTGAGTCCGGCGACCTCGAAGCGGCCCGTGAGTGCATCACGACGGCACTGGACAGGGACCCAGGCGAGGTCGTCGATCCGCCGGGCGGCGGTCCTCGTGCTGCGACCCACGGGGATCACAGCACGAAGGCCATCCATCTCACGGCTGTCCCCGCCGCTCGTTCACGCCGGAGTTCAAGGCCGAGGTCGTCGAGCCGCCCCGACGCGGTGACCGCTCGGCCGGTCAGGTTGCCGAGGACTTCGACCTGACCGGGACCGCAGTGCGGGACCGGGTCAAGCAGGCCGAGGTCGACGCGGGCGAGCAGGATGGCCTGACCAGCGACGAACGCGATGAGCCGGCCCGGCTGGGGCGGAAATTCGAGAAGGTGACGGGCAACGGCTGGGAAGATCGCGTCGTTCTGATCTGAGGCGCTCCTGCGGGTCTGGGTTGAGGCCCCTGCCGTCACGTCGACGTTGTCTGAGGCGGACCTTCCGGTTCACGATCTACGGCTGCTGTTGCCGGGATGTGACCGCCGACGTGGGGTATTGAGTCCACACCCGCGACTCCGGGGCGACCGCGAGAACGACGGAGCCCTGCATGGTGGATGGTCAAGCAAAAAGACGCTGGCTCTCCAGATCGAGCACAACCGTTCGGCACGCGGCCTGATCGGCATGATCTTCACCCGCGACGACCGGGCCGGCGAGGGCAGGCTCTCCTCCCGCCTCGGCCTGGTTACGGACGCGTGGAGGTCGGCGACAGCGCCGACCTGTACGCGTACCTCGTCGACCATCTCTCACGGGGCCGGCGCGCGGACTACGTCATCGCGGACGAGGCACAGTTCCTGGCGCCGGAGCAGGTCGACCAGCTCGCCCGCGTGGTCGACGACCTGGAACTCGACGTCTACGCCTTCGGCATCACCACCGACTTCCGCTCCAAGCTCTTCCCCGGCTCCCAGCGCCTGGTCGAACTCGCCGACCGTGTCGAGGTGCTCCAGGTCGAGGCCCTGTGCTGGTGCGGCGCCCGCGCCACGCACAACGCCCGCACAGTCGGCGGGGTCATGGTCGTCGAGGGCGCCCAGGTGGTCGTCGGCGATGTCACCGGCTCCGCGGACGAGATCGGCTACGAGGTCCTGTGCCGCCGCCACCACAGCCGCCGCATGACGGCCGCGACGGCCCGCGCGGCGGCACTGTCCCCGGACGTGCTGCCCGTCACTCACTGACGGACAGCCTCGTCGAGCCCGTCGCCCGGGGCCGGGCCTACGCCGACGCTTCCGTCGGGGGCAGCCGGGAGGCGCAGACGGAAGAGCGGACACCGGCTGCCACGCGACCCTGGCTCTCCCGCTGCCGGCGACGTCCGTGCCCCGCACGGCCGTCACGACCGGTGCGTCACCCGATGCGGACTCCCGCGCCGCCGACCCGGACCCGCCGGTCACCCGCGCGCAGCGTCACCGTGAGCTCCCCCGGCCGGCCCATGTCCTCGCCCTGGCGCAGGGTGAGGACGGCGTCCTCGGGGACCAGGCCGAACTCACGGACGTAGGCACCGAACGCGGCGGCCGCGGCGCCGGTCGCCGGGTCCTCGACGACACCGCCGACGGGGAACGGGTCACGGACGTGGAAGACGGCGGCCGACTCCCGCCACACCAACTGGACCGTGGTCAGGTCCAGGCGGTGCATCAGGGCTTCGAGGCGCGCGAAGTCGTACGCGAGGTCCGCGAGACGGGCGCGCGTCGCCGCCGCGAGCACGAGATGGCGGGCGCCGGCGAACGCGATCCGGGGCGGGAAGGCGGGGTCGAGATCGCCGGCCGGCCAGCCGAGCGCGGTCAGCGCCTCCGCCAGGTCGGCGTCGGCGATCTCCTCGATGTGCGGTTCGACGCTGGTGAGCGTGGCCCTGACCGTCCCGCCCTCCTCGGTCACCTCCACCGGCACGGTGCCGGCGCGCGTCGAGAACACCAGCTCCCCTGGCCCGATCCGCTCGGCCAGCGCGACGGCGGTCGCCACGGTGGCGTGGCCGCAGAACGGCACCTCGGCCTTCGGACTGAAGTAGCGAATGCCGTACTCCCGCCCCTCCCCGCCGCCGAGTCCCTCCGGGGGCGCGGTCAGGAACGCGGACTCCGAGTACCCGAGTTCGGCGGCGATGGCCAGCATGTCGGCCTCGTCAAGGCCGGTGGCGTCCAGCACGACACCGGCGGGGTTCCCGCCGTCGGGGGAGCTGGAGAAGGCGGTGTAGCGCAGCACCTCGGGCCGCGGCGGATGCGTGGTCATGCCTCCGCCAACATGAGGTGGGCCCCGGCTGTTCCCGCTGCCCGGCCCGGGCGGGGTGTCTCAGGCACCGAGATGCCCTCCGTCGCCCGTGCCGAGGAGAGGAACCGCGAGCCGGCGTTCGACGGCGCTGGGCAGGGCCGACCACAGCTCGGTACGCCGCCTCCGGTCCTCCGAGCCCTGGCGTTCGGTGCGGCGGATCCCGGGCACGGCCACCGCCAGGGCGGCCAGGGACAGGGCGAGCCCGGCCCCGAGGAGCACACCGGCGAGTACGGCGCCGTCGGCCACGGCGAACGGGAGAGCGAACCCGAGGCAGAGCGCGCAGAGTCCGCCGAGGATGGAAACCATCCACCACAGGGGCGTGAGCGGATGCTCGTCGCGCAGGTGGTCGGCCAGCTGACGGTCGGTGGGACGCCGCCGTGGGTGCTCTCCGGCGACCGCGAACAGCTCGGCGCGCCCGCGCAGCGCCCACACGGCGTGCGCTCCCACCCACACGACGGGCAGCACGAACAGCGTCACCAGCACCAGGACCGCCTGAACCGTCCGCGGCACCGACACCCAGCCCGCGGCGTCGCCGACCACGCACCCCACGGCGGCTCCCGCGACCACGGCACCCGCCGCACTCGTCGACACGAGCCATCGCCGGGCCGCGCGCACCCGGGCGCTGAGAGGGAACTCCATCGCGTCCAACGTCTTCTCCCATCGAGACCGAACGCACTGTACGCAGCCATGAGCCCGTACGGTCACCCGGGAAGCGGTACCGGCAGGCAGGAACAGAGCGGTCCCCGGCAGGACGGCCGCCGACGCCTCGCGCCCGCGCTGCTCCACCGGCGGGTCGGGAGGCACTGAGGCCGGTACGGCCCCGGGGGCCGCCCGAGGCGCGCATCGAGACCGGCGGTGCGTCGTCCGGTGCGCCGGAGACGGTCGGCGGCTCCGCTCAGTCCGCGCCTTCGTGCCTGCGCCGCAGCCCCTCGGCGAGCGGCGCCTTCGCGAACGCGCCCGCCGCGAGCCGGGACGCGACCGTCCGCCGTACGATCCGGTCCGTCAGCGCCGGCGCGTGCCGGGCCAGTGCCATCTCGGTCCGGCCCCGCCGGGTCGTCGCCACGTCGCGCGGCGCGTGCCGGGCCGTGACGGCGGAGACGACCGCCGACACCACCCCGTCGAGCGGCTCGGGCCTGGACACCCCGTCGAGCGACAGACCGGCCTCGCGGGTGCTGTCGTGGATCGGACTGCGCACCATGCTCGGGTACACGGTCGTCACCCCGACATGGGTGCCGACCTCCAGCCGCAGCGTGTCCGCGTAGGCGGCGAGCGCCCGCTTGGAGACTCCGTAGGCGGCCGCCAGCGGCAGCGGCAGCAGCGCCATCCGCGAGGCGATGAACACCACCCGCCCCCGGGCCCGTTCGAGATGCGGCAGCGCCGCCGCCGTCACCTCCCAGGCACCGAGCAGATTGAGCCGTAGCTGGGTGTGCACCTCCTCGGACGGCCGCAGTTCCGCGGGCGCGGGACCGCCCCGGCCGGCATTGTTGATCAGGATGTCCACGCCACCGCCGAGCAGCCGCACCGCCTCCTCGATGCCCTTGCTCACGGACTCGGGGTCGGTCAGGTCGCAGCCGACGACGGGCACCGGCCCCGTCTCGTCCGCCACCAGGTCCAGCCCGACCACCTCGGCGCCGAGTTCGCCGAAGCGCGCCCCGAGCGCCCGCCCGAAGGTCCCCGCGGCCCCCGTCACGATCACCCGCCGCCCCGCGAGGGAGCGCGCGGCGCCCCGCCTGTGCGCGAGATCCCGCGCCACCTGGCGCAGGTAGCGGTCCACGTCGATCCGCATGTGCGGACGCCTGGCGCCCCACCGCTCCCGCGCGGCGTGCAGTTCCGAGGTGACCGCAGTCAGCATCCGGTCCCGGTGCGGCCTGCGCAGCCGCCCGGACAGGTACGCGGCCAGCAGCCGTCCCTGCGCCTCTACGACCGGCAGCGCCGAGCCCGTCGACTGCATGAGCCCCACGAAGGAGAGCGCGGGCTCGTCGAGCGGGAACACATGCCGGTACAGCGGCAGCCGCGCCGGGTCGGGGACCAGCTCCGGGTCGAGGAAGGGAACGGTCGCCCGGTACCCCGTACACCACAGGACGTGGTCCACCTCGTCCTCGCGCCCGTCCGTGAAGCACACCCGGCGCCCCTCGAAGCGTTCGATGCCCGCCCGTACGCCGATCCTCCCGGCCGCCACCAGCGCCGGAACCGTGTCGCTCAGCGTCGGGTGGTCCTGGAGCACCCCTTCGGGGGAGGGCGGCAGCGCCGGCCCCTCGCCGCCCCGGCCGGCCAGCCGCAGCATCGCCTGGGAGACCCGCTGGCGCAGCCGCCACGGCAGTACGGCGGCGAGCGCGCCGTTCCACTGGTCGGTGGGCCGGCCCAGCAGCCGCTTGGGCAGCACCCACACCCCGCGCCGGGCCGATATCAGCACCTCGCCCGCCTGCCCGACCAGTTCCGTCGCGATGTCCATCGCGGAGTTGCCGGTGCCCACGACGAGCACCCGGCGCCCGGCGAACTCGGCGGGCTCCCGGTACGTGTGCGCGTGCGAGGACGTGCCCTCGAAGGTTCCCGGGTACGGCGGTTCGGGCAGGCGCGGCGTGTGGTTGTGCCCGTTCGCGACCACCAGGTGCGCGACGGACTCCTCGTACGGGCCGTCGGGGCCTTCCAGTTCGAGCAGCCAGCCCTCCTCGGTGCGCCGCGCGGCGACGAGTTCCGTGCCCATGCGGTAGTGCGGCGTGACGCCGAAACGCTCCGCGTACCCCCGCACGTACGACAGGAGTTGGGCGCGGGAGGGGTAGTCGGGCCACTCCGGCGGCATCGGGTGGTCGCTGAACTCGGTACGCGGCTTCGACGTGTTGAGCCGCAGTCCCTCGTACGCGGCGGTGTCGTCGGAGAGCCGCCACAGTCCGCCCAGCTCCTCGGCGCGTTCCAGGCCGACCACCTCGACGCCCGCCTCCAGCAGCGCCTTGACCGCCGCGATGCCCGCGACCCCGCCCCCGACGACGGCCACCCGCCCCGGCAGCGCCGTGTCCCGCCCTGCGCCCATCGCCCGCGCCCTTCCGCCAGCCGAACATGTCCATCGAGCTAATCCAACGTGCGACGGATTATTACGTCACTTCCGGCGCCGGCACCAGCCCCTGCTCCCCGCCGGCCGGCGGCGGGCCGTAGAGGGCGTCCAGGAATCGGCGCACCCAGAGGCGGAACTCGTACCGCTCACGCTCCCGCTCGGCGGGGGAGGCCGCCGCCAGCGCGGTGACATGGCCGTGCGCCGCCCACACCAGGCTGCGCACCGTGACATGCGGGGTCGTCTCCCGCACCGTCCCCGCGTGGGCGGCCTCCAGCAGGGCGCGCTCGACCTCGCCGTACAGCGGCAGCGCGTAGGCCCGGTCCAGGCCCGTACCGCGCGTGGGGTCGAGCCAGCGGCGCAGCCACAGGAAGGTGGTGTGCGGATGTTCCTCCAGGAAGTCCACGAAGCCCTCCGCGAGGGCCCGCAGTGCAGCGGCCAAATCCGTCCCGTCGCCCGTCGCCGCCCTCCGAAGCTCCGCCACCAGCGGGGCGAGCGCCGCCCGTTCCGCCTCGTGCACCCGCTCGAAGCAGGCGTCGTACAGGGCGTCCTTCGCCGGGAAATGGTGGTGCAGGCTCGACACGTCGATGCCCACCCGCGCCGCGATGTCCCGCAGCGAGGTCCCCTCCGGCCCTCGCGCGGCGAACAACGCCGTCGCCTCCCGCAGGATCAGCTCACGCGTGGAGGGCCCCTCCCGCTCCGCGCGCCTGGGCCTGCCCGGACCGCGCCGGGCGGGCCGTTCCTCGGGTGTCCGACCGTTCTTCCTCATTCGGCACAGTCTGGCTAGGATCCGCAGACCTCGCAATCAAGCACCTGAGGGATTCATGAACGCCGTCACAGGATCCGAAGCCCCTCCCCCCGGACACCGGGCCCCCGCCGCCGACGGGGCCGACGGTGACGGCACCGATGTGCCCCGTCCCGCGCTCCTGCGCTATGCCCTCGGCTCGGCCGGCATGGGCGTCTACGTCACCGTCCCCGGCCTGCTGCTCCTGTACTTCCTCACCGACACCCTCGGTGTGACCCCCTGGCTGGCCGGACTGGCGCTGCTACTGCCGAAGGCCGTGGACATCGTCCTCCACCCCTTCGTCGGCTCCCTCTCCGACCGGGAACGCGCCCGGCGGGGCACCAGGCTGCGGCTCCTGGCGGCGGGCTGCGCCCTCGCCCCGGCGTTCGTCGCGCTCTTCGCGGTGCCGGGGCCCGTCGCCGACCACCCCTGGGCGGCCGCCATCTGGGTCGCCGGCTGGTTCGTGGTCGCCAACGCCCTCTTCGCCGCCTACCAGGTCCCGTACCTGGCCACGCCCACCGACATGACGGTCGGGTACCACGGCCGCACCCGTGTGCTCTCCTTCCGCATGGTGGTCCTCACCGTGGGCATCCTGGTCGGCGGCGCACTGGCCCCGCTCCTGGCGGGGGAGGGCGACTCGGTCATCCGGTACGCGGTCATGGCCCTCGTCCTCGGCGCCTTCATGGTGGTCTTCCAGATAGTCGGTATCGGTGGCGTCCGCGACCTCCTGCCCACCGAGCCGCGGCGTGAAGCTCCGGGCGGCCCGGAGTCGGAGCGGACGGCACACGGGTCGGCCCTGGCCCAGGTACGGGACGTCCTGCGCGCCAACCCGTCCTTCCGCGTCCTGGTCCTCGCCTACCTCCTCGTCTCCACCACGACCCACCTCGTCCTCGCCGGCCTGCCCTATTACGCGCGGCACGAACTGGGCCGCCCCGGCTTCACCACCGTCCTGATGGCCGCGTTCGTGGCCCCCGCCCTGCTCACCACCCCCCTGTGGTTCCGCCTCTCGCGCGGCTGGGGCAAACAGCGCTGCCTGCTGCTGTGCCAGGCCTTCTTCATCGCCGGAGCACTCGGCCTGGCCGCCGGGGACGTGGCGGGCATCGCGCTCCCGCTGCTCTGCACCCTGCTCCTCGGGGTGAGCTTCGCGGGCCTTCAGCTCTTCCCGTTCTCGATGGTCCCGGACACCGTCCGCTCAGCGGGCACCAGCGAGATCGAACGGACCGGCGCCTACACGGGAGTGTGGACCGCGACGGAGTCCACGGGCGCCGCGGCCGGCCCCTACCTGTACTCGGCCGCCCTCGCCCTCGGCGGATACGCCGCCGCGCGGGCCGGTGAGGACGTCACGCAGACCGGCGCCGCCCACACCGCCATCCTCCTGGGCTTCACGGTCCTGCCCGCCCTCCTGATGGCGGCAGCCCTCGCGGTCCAGTCCCGCTACCGCCTCGACGCGCGGATGACGCGGACCACCGGACCCTGACGGGGGTCAGCCCAGCACGGCGGGACCGCGATGCCACTCGACCGGGCAGCCGCGGACCGTGCCGAACGGCTCTCGGAAGCGCGACGCGGTGGGGCCCCGACCGGGACCCCACCACGCTTGTTCCGCACCTGTGTCTATTCCTTGATGAACACGTACTCGGCCTTGTAGGGAACCGATGCCGTGGGGTTCGCCTCGCGGTCGCACGTCCCGGCGGGGGCGACACCGCCGACCGTCTTGAGACGCAGGATCCGGGTGACGCCCGCCAGAAGCCCCTCGGACTCACCGCTCTGCGTGGCGGTGAGTTCCAGCAGGGGGATGTTCCCCTCACCGTTGGGCGTCCTGCTGACGACCGTGCCGGTGACGGCGCTGCCGTCACGGGCGATCCACTGGGGCGGACCCGCGGACGGCGTCACGAACGAGTGCTTGATACCGCGGGCGAGCCGGGCCGTCACATTGTCCTGGGCGTACGCGAAGCTGCCGTCGTCCTGCTCGGCGCACCGGTAGATCTGGCTGCCGGTGATCACGCGCGCGTGGATCTCCTTCCCGGTCGAGCGAGGGCCGCCCGGTCGGCCTGGGCCACGGTGCTTGTCACCGCCCCTCGCTTGCTCCGCCCGGACCTCGGTGGCCTTCTCCTCGTCCCCGAGGCTGGCATGGGCCATCTGCGGCAGGACCGTCAGGCTCAGCCCGGCCGTCACGGCGACGCCGATGAGCCCCGCTCCGATCTTTCCGCGTCGGGCACGGATGCCTCTCGACATGTGTTCCCTCCTGGATCTGCTTCCCGGCGTGTGCTCTGACGCACTGAGAACGTCCCGGGCACCCGGCGGGCTCACCCTTGGGAAGCGGAGGAAAATCACAGATCACCCGGCGAACCGGCGGACCCCGCAGACCGTTGTTCACGCCTGTTTCCCGTGAAGGGGATTCCGGAGAACCGACCTGAGAGCCCTGCCGACCGAGGGCTCGGCCGACAGGGCTCTCATGACCGTACGAGCGTCAGACGAACCGCTCCGACGAGGCCGGCCCGACGAATCCCGCCCATGCGTCACGCGACACCGTGAGCATGGGCCCGGCGACGGCCTTCGAGTCTCGGACGTGCACAACTGCCGTAGTGGGCGCGACCTCTACACAATCACCGCCCTCGGTTCCGCTGTAGCTGCTCTTGAACCAGGCCAGGCGGGAGGCGACGGTCGAGGACTCAGCGTTGTTCATAGCGATCCCAGCACCCCTTCGATGAGCTCCAGCGACTCTCGCGGACTGAGAGCCTGCGATCGGATAATCCCATAGCGGGCGGCAGCCAGAACCCCTTGCTCCGGGTCGGTCTGCAGAGAGCCGACCCCCTGTGCCTCGGCGTACACGAACTTCTTGCCGTCCTTGCGCGTGACGACAGTGAACGGCCCGTTCACACCAGCATTGTCCTCGCGGTCGATCGGCATGACCTGAATCTCGACGTTGCGCTTCTGACCGATCAACACCAGGTGCTCCAACTGCCCACGCAGCACGGACTTGCCTCCGTAAGGTCGCCGCAGGATCGCCTCGTCGAGTACGAAGCTCAGCAGCGGGGCGGGCCGACGATCAAAGATGTCCCGCCGAGCCAGCCGTGCCGTCACTCGCTGCTCGACGGTTTCCTCGTCCAGGGGAGGCCGCCTCATGGCGAGCAGCGCCCTCATGTACTCCTCAGTCTGAAGTAGCCCTTTGACCACCAGGGTGTCGTAGGCGACCAGCTCAACGGCCTCCTTCTCCAGCCTCGCCATCCCCTGAAAGAACACCGGGTACTGAGCCCGCTCCACCTGCTCCTTCCACAGGCACAACAACCCGCCCGCCCCCAGCACCTCATCCGCCCGCTCGATCGCCCGGGGTGTCGGAATCCTCCGCCCCTGCTCGAACGAGGCGATGGTGGAGGCGGAGTACCCGAGCCGCCGCCCGAACTCCTCGCGCTCCAGCCCTTCCCGCATGCGCAGCGTCTTCATGGTCTGCCCGAACGCGACCACGACACCCCGCGTCGCCTGGTCCTCCGGCCGCTGCCCGGTCCCGTCGTCGTTGTCCCACCCGTCCCCGAGACTCACGACCGCCGCCGCGGCTCCCGAGCCGCCGTCGTCACCGTTCTCACGCTGCCCGGGTACTGCCCCGGCCTCAACGCCTTCGCGCTCCGCCATGTCACCACCGCCTCTTCCGTTCAACGCCCCCACAAGGGACGCCGTCACGGCGCGCAGCTCCGACTCGTGCGTACAACACGGGTACAGCCGCCCCCTGTCACTGCGTCACCACTGTTCACGCTACGCGACCGGCGGGACGGTGGAGGGTGTGACGACGAAACCCATCAATCCCGCCGACATCACCGGAACCACGGAAAGCGCCGAAAACACGGAAACCGAGCAATACGCCCCTCCCTGCACCCCCTTGGAGATGCCCCCACCCCCTGCCCGATCCTTCGCGATGCGCTTCACCTCCACCCCCAGAGGCGCCCGCCTCGCCCGCCACCTCGCGGCCGCACGTCTGGACGCCTGGGGCATCCCGTACGGCACCGACCCGCACGACGCGATCGTGCTGATCGTCGGGGAACTCACCGCGAACGCCGTGCAACACGGCCATGTCCCCGGCCGGGACTTCCACTTCCTCCTCCAGGTGGCCCCCGACGGCCGCACCGTACGCGTGGAGGTCACCGACACCCGCACCGAACGCCACCCCTGCCGCCCCGTCGCCAGGGAGGAGCAGGCCGCGACCGCTGAGGCCGGCCGCGGCCTGCTCCTCGTGTCGCTGCTCGCGACCCGCTGGGGCTGGCACCCGCGCCCGGACGGCCCGGGCAAGACCGTCTGGGCGCAGCACACGCTTCCGTCCCGGTCCCCGGAGCCCCGTCAGTCCTCCCGGGTGATCAGGAACATTTGATCGTCGCCCGCGGGCTTGGCGCAGGGTTCCGCCTTGAGCGCCGCGCCCGTCTCCTTCGCACCCCCGTCGATGCCCACGCACAGCCTGCCGTCCCGTGCCGATCGCAGACGCCACCGGTCCTTGCCGTCGGCCTCGTCGATGTGGAACCACTGGGAGGCCCCGCCGGCGCCGCAGTCGTCCCAGGGTTCGAGCGTGCCCTGGAACGGGCCGTCGCTCAGGACGGTGAGGCAGCCGGGGCCGAACCGCGGGTGGTGGAACTGGATCTGGTAGCGGCCGTCGGCCGCCCGCCGGAGGTAGGTGCGCGGCGGAACGGCCTCCGCGCAGGGGCGCTGCACCGCGAGCAGTTTCGACTCGCCGGTGCCATCCATGCGGACGTCCCCGTCGGTCAGGCACAGGTCGGGAGCGCGCGCCGGGCGGACGCGTGAGAATCCTGGGGCCGGTCCCGAAGTCGGCGATGTCGCCGCCCTGTTCGCGGTCGGGTCGTCCCCCTCGTTCTCCGGCAGCAGCACGATCGTGCCGATGGCGAGCAACGCGACCGTGCCGAGTGAGGCCATCGCCGCCGAGTAGGCGGTTCTTCTACGGCCGTGGACCGGGGACTCCGGCGGCGGGCCGGGAGAGTCCGTCTCCGGATCCGTGTCCGTCCCGTCGGGGGAGGGGACCTCCCCGGCCGCCAGCCGCTCCCGGGCCGCGAGCCATTCCGGTAGCTCCTGCTCGGCACCGCACGCCCGGACCAGTGCGGTGACCAGTTCCGCGCGCGGCAGGGCGTCTCGCCGCAGCATGTCCGCCAGAGTGCTGCGCGCCAGCACGTCGTTGCGCTCGGCGGCCCGTTGCTCAAGCTGACGCAGGGTCAGCCCACTGCGTTCCTTCAGCGTCCGCAGCAGGGCGACGTACTCGCCCGCCGACCGCGCATCCGCGGGGTTCACGCCCCCCGAGACCACCATGCGGTCATTGTCGTCACGCTCGTCACAACGGGCAAGCGATTACCGGACGTTGTCGGACAGCGGGGAGGCGCTGTCCGGGTATGCCGCTGACCAGGCCGGACAGGCGTCGTCTGTCCCGGACACCGGGAACCGTTGCCGGACAAGATCCCCGCGGCCAAGACTCAGGTGCTGCCGCCGCACACCGAGCCCACGGGGGTGGACCGGAGACCGCGCGGCCACGCAACTCAATTCGTCCCGACGGAAGGAACACGTCCCATGACCACGCTCGGTCTGCGTACCTGTCTTGCCCCGCTCGCCCTCGCCACGGCCCTCGTCGGCGGTCTGGTCGCCACGACGACCGCGACCGCCCCGGAAGCCCATGCGGCGGGCGGCAGTTACTACCTGTACTTCAAGAAGAACGCGTCCAACCCGATCAACTCCAAGCTGTACCTGATGAAGAGCGTGGCCAACGCCAAGGACAAGGTCGTCGCCAAGTACCGCGCCGGCTCCGGCAACGGCAGCAAGAACGAGTGCGCCCTCAGCAAGGGATGGCTGCCGGGGACCAACACGAAGAACGGCAAGTACAAGATCGAGTTCCACCGCACGAACTTCGACGGCATCATCAACGGCTACGTCATCAAGCTGTCGGACAAGAAGTGCAACAAGGGCACCAAGCGCACGGAGTTGTTCGTGCACAGCGAGATGAAGCCGAACGGCAAGCAGGGCACCATCGAGTCCGAGCGCTGGGACGGAGTGAGGGACTACTACTCCAACGGCTGCATCAAGCTGAAGCCGGCCGACATCAAGGACCTCTTCGCCAAGGCCAAGCGCTACGGCTGGCCGAAGACGCTGTACGTCGTCAAGTAGCCCGCACGGGAGTCGTCCGCGGACCGGCCGGGCCTGTCGGCCCCATCCCGCCCGGGCCGGTCACTCCTCGCAGAGGACCAGTTCCCTGAACCAGGTGATCGGCGGCAGGTCCAGGTCGGTCAGCCGGATACGGCCCTGCTCCTGCCTGGCCTCCACCTGCGCGAGGACGAGGTCGGCGTGGATGGTCGCGACCTGGTCGAGGCCCAGCTCACCCGTGTCCGAGTACCAGTAGGCGACGCCGGTGCACATTTCGAGCAGTGCGAGCCGCGTCACCCTGGCGTCCGGCACCGTCATGGTGCCGGACGCCGATCCGCCGGCGAGCTGCAGTCGCCACAGTTCCTCGTACTCGTCCCGCAACGCGACGATGATGTCGCGGTTCTCCTTGCCGAGCGACCGCAGTTCGGTGTCGACGACGACGGTCTGCGTCCGGCGGAGTCCGTGGGCGAGCACGTGCATGATCGTCAGTGCGGCAAGGCCCTCGACCGGCGAGTTGACCTTGGCCAGTACCGTACGCGCGTCGTCGATCAGCCGACCGAGGCTCTCGCGCATCAGCCGGACGAGCAGATCTTCCTTGCCGTCCATGTAGTGGTAGAGGGTGGCCAGGGAGATGCCCGAGGCGGCGGCGAGTTCCCGGATGCCGGTGGCCTGGAAGCCACGGGAGGCGAACAGCTCCAGGGCCGTGGACCGCAGACGCGCATACGAGGACATGCACCCACCCTAAGCCAGAACGCCGAGGTCGTGAACGGTTCGCCCGCCCACCACCGTTGCCAGGACCTCGATCTCCGGGAGCTCGTCCACGGGCACCTGCGTCGGATCCTTCGCGAGCACCACGAAGTCGGCGAGGTAACCCGGGGCGATCAGACCACGCGACCGCTCGGCGCGCATCGCGTAGGCCGATCCCACCGTGTAGCTGCGCAGCGCGGTCTCCACGTCGATCCCTTCGTCCGGGGCCAGTGACCGCCCGCCGACGGTGCGCCGGGTGACCAGCGCGTGCACATTGGCCAGCGGCGCGCCGGTGACCACCGGGCGGTCCGAACTGCCGGGCACCACCACTCCGTGGTCGAGGAAGCTGCGGACCCGGTAGCACCAGTCCGCTCGGTCCGCTCCCAGAGCAGCGGCCATGCCGTCGCCTGCCTCGCGCACCAGGGCGCCCTGCGGTACCGGGATCACCCCGAGCCCGGCGACCCGCTCCACCTGCTCCGGCGAGGTGATCGCGCAGTGTTCGATGCGGTGCCTGGGATCCTTCCTCGGGTACCGGCGTTGCGCCTCCGCGTACGCCGCCAGTACGACGTCCACCGCCCGGTCGCCGATCGCGTGGGTGGCGACCTGCCAGCCGGCCCGGTGGGCCGCGATGACGGTCGCGGTCAGCCGGTCCTCGTCGGCCTGCAGGAAGCCCCGGTTGCCGGGATCGTCGGTGTAGTCGTGGCACATCGCCGCTGTGCGGCCGATCAGCGAACCGTCCGAGAACACCTTGACCGCGCCGAGGCGGAGCCAGTCGTCACCGAAACCGGTCCGCATCCCCAGGTCGAGTCCGAGCCGGTAGGGATCGTCGGCATGGGCGTCCAGCGGATGCAGTACGTCCGAGGCGACCATGAGCGTCACCCGCAGGGGCAGCAGCCGTTCGTCCCGTGCCTGCTGGTAGGCCGCGACCTCGACGCCGCTGTGGCCGATCCAGCCGCCTCCGATACCCGCTTCCTGCACGGAGGTGATCCCCTCCGCAACATAGCGGCGGGCGGCGGCTCCGATCGCGCCTGCCAGCACGTCCGCGGAGAACGGGAAGACCTGGCTGCGCACCAGTTCCTGGGCACGTTCCTGGAGGAGACCGGTGGGCCGTCCCGAGGCGTCGCGCACGATGCATCCGCCGTCGGGGTCAGGGGCGGTCGCGGCACCGGACCTGGCGAGCACCAGCGAGTTGACCACGCACATGTGTCCACTGGCGTGTTTGAGCCACACCGGGTGGTCCGGTGCCGCCCTGTCCAGGCTCTCCGCGGTCGGGTGCCCCCCGGCCAGCTGGTTCTGGTCGTAACCCGCCCCGATGATCCACTCTCCCGGCGGCCGCCGGGCGGCCTCCCGGGCCACCGCGGCGCAGATGTCGTCGACACTGCGCATCCGTCCCGGGCCGAGGTCGAGTTCGCCGAGGCTGAGCCCGTACCAGGCCATGTGGTTGTGCGCGTCGTGGAATCCCGGCAGTACGCACCGTCCCGCGAGGTCGACGGTGCGCTTCGCGGACAGGCCCGTCACCTCCTCCTCCCCGACCGCGACCACCCGGTCCGCCAGGGTGGCGAAGGCGGTCGCCCGCGGCCGGCCGCGGTCCATGGTGAGGACGCGGGCATTGCGGTACACGGCATCGACCTTCACGGGCGGGCCTCCAGGTCGTGCTCGGAGAAGAGGGTGTGCAGCCGTTGCCGGAACTCCGGGCTCCAGGGTTGGGGCCGACGGGTGCCCCAGTCGACGTGGACCACGGTTCGGGTTCCTTCGGCGACGGTGGCTCCGGTGCCGGCCGCCGTGACGGTGAAGGCCATGGCCAGGCTGGTACACCCGAGGTGTTCCACCCGCTGCTCGATGTCGAGCGGGCCGGGCCCTTCGACCGGACGGCGGAAGGCGAGCCGTACCGCGGCCACGACGTGATGGCGTTCCGGCCGGACCGCGGGGTCGCAGTGGTAGGCGTATCCCATGGCGTCGAGGAGCCGGCTGAAGGCGCGTTCGGCGTGCACGACGAACCGCGCGTGGTGCAGGACGCCGAGGGCGTCCAGCTCGTCCCAGGCGACGACGGTCGTGGTGCGGTACCGGCCGGTGATGTCGGTCGCCGGGCCGGCCGTGCCGCGCCCGACGGCCGTCACCGCCGTCCTCCCGGATCGTTCGCCGCCGAGGCGCCGACGCCGGCCGCGTCCCAGCAGGGCTCGCGGTCCGCCCGCAGTTGGGCTTTGGCCACCCGCTCCGACGGGGTGGCGGGCAGCTCCGTACGCACGCACCAGTAGCGGGGAACCTTGAACGGCGCCAGCCGCCGACGGCAGAACTCCCGCAGTTCCGGCAGGTCCGGCACGGTGTCGCCGTCGGGCACCAGGAAGACCTTGACCTCCTCGCCCCGGATGGGATCCGGCTCGGGCACCACCGCGGCGACCCGCACCGACGGGTGGGACTCCAGGAGTGCCTCGACCTCCCGTGCCGAGATGTTCTCTCCCGACCGGCGCACCATGTCCTTCGCCCGGCCCAGGTAGTGGACCCGGCCCGCGCCGTCCATCCGGACCCGGTCGCCGGTGTGCAGCCAGCCGGACCGGAAGATCTCGGCGCTGGCCTCCGGCCGGCGCCAGTAACCATCCATCAGTCCGGTGCCGCTGATCACCAGTTCGCCCACTTCACCCACCGGGACGGGCCGGTCCTCGCCGTCCACGACGGCCACCCGTTTACCGGGCTGCGGCCGGCCGATGCAGCCGGTGCCGACCACCTCGTCGTGGTCCTGGGGGGTGACGATGAGGTCGGCACCGGACTCGGTCATGCCGAACGCCTCGTACCACGGCGCGCCCCAGCGGTCCTCCAGTGCTCGGTGCAGGTCGGTGGGAATCCCGGACGCCAGGATCGCCCGCACCTTGTGCTCCCGGTCGCGGGGGTGCGGCGGCTGCGCCAGCAGGGCGGCCGGCATCATGCCGAGGCAGTAGAACACCGTGACCCCGTGCTGCCGGACGTCGTCCCACATCCGGCTGGCACGGAAACGGTCGGCCACCACCAGCCGGGCGCCCGACAGCAGCGCGGCCACGACGTTCCACTGCGGGTCCATGTAGCTGAACGGCTGGGCCGTGTAGAGAACGTCCTGCTCACCGAGTCCCGGGAAGTTCTCCCGTAGCGCGTGCCCGATCGTGAGCCAGTACCGGTGGTTGAGCATGCACCCCTTGGGCAGCCCGGACGTTCCGGATGTGTACTGGACGTTGACCAGGTCACCCGGTTCCCCGTTGTCCTCGGCGGACGGCGCCGGCCCGGCGGCGGTGTCGTGCGCGTCGTCGGCCCCGTCCAGCGGCAGCCGGTCCGTGAGCACGGTGGTGACCTCGATGCCCGCCTCGTCCGCGGCGGCACCGATCACCGCGAGGTGTTCGGGGACGGTCACCACGAGCGACGGTTCGGCATCGCTCAGCAGGTGTGCCGCGTCGGTGCTCCCGGTCCGTGTGTTGATCGGAACGATCACCCGCCGCGAACGTGCCGCGGCCAGCCACACCAGCGGGAACTCCGGCACATTCGGCAGCATCACCGCCACCCGGTCGCCCGGGGAACCGTGCCGGCGCAGCAGGGCCGCGATACGGTCCACCGCCCTGTCGATCTGGGTGAACGTCCACATCGGCCGGTCGGCGTCCGGGAAGACCCATGCGATCCGTTCGCCGTATTGAGCGGCCGCCCGGGAGAGCAGGTCTCCCAGTGTCCGCGGCTGCCGTGCGGCGGATGCGTTGCCGGTCACGCGGTACCCCACTTCCGGTCCTGCGCGGTCGCGTCCCGCCCCGGATCCTCGGTGTCGACGACCCGCATGGACAGATCCACCTCCATGGTGAGTGCTTCCTCCAGCCCGGCGCCCAGACCGCGGTCGATCCCCTCCTTGGCGAGTGCCAGCGGTATGGACGGCTTGTCGAGCAGGCTCTCGGCCAGGGCGAGCGCCCGCCGGCGTTCCTCGCCCTCCGGCACCACCTCGTTCACCATTCCCCAGCCGTGGGCCTCCTCCGCGGTGAACACCGCACCCGTCATGAGCAGGTACTTGGCCCGCTGCGGGCCGAGTACCGCGCCCAGGAGCTGGGAGACGCCGTTGGTGACGGCCAGCCCGGCGCCGACTTCGGGAAAGGAGAACCGGGTGCCCTCCGCGGCCACGACCAGGTCGCAGGCGACGGCCCACTCGCACCCCGCGCCCACCGCCCAGCCATGGACCGCGGCGATGACCGGCACCGGGGCCCGTTTGATCGCCCGGGTGACATCCTGAAGGCGCTCCAGTCGTTCTCTGGCCGACAGCGCGTTCTCCTTCGGGACCGGCTCCTTGAGATCGTGGCCGCTGCAGAACGCCCGGCCGGCCCCGGTGAGCAGGATGGCCCGGGCGCCCTCGTCGACGGCTCGCCGTACGGCGGCGGCCACCGCGCGGGCCACCGTGTCGGTGACCGCGTTGAGGCGGTGCGGGCGGTTCAGCTCGATCACAGCCACCGAGCCGAGTGTCTCGCACCGCACGGGCTCGGGGTCCTGGCCCGCCTCCGCCCCCGTGCCCGTCCCGTCCCCGTCTCGCCCGTTCGATACGTGCACGGCAACCCGCTTGTGTGTCACGGCTCAGACCCTTTCCACCTGGCGGAGGAATGCCCGGCCCCGCTCGCTGCCCGGCTCGTCCAGCACCTGCGCCGGAGAGCCCTGTTCGGCGATTCCGCCGTCCGCCATGAGCACGATGCGATCGGCGACACTGCGAGCGAACCGCATCTCGTGGGTGACCACGGCCATCGTCGTCCCGGCCTCTGCCAGGTCCCGCATCACCGCGAGCACCTCACCCACCAGCTCCGGATCCAGCGCGCTCGTCGGTTCGTCGAAGAGCATGACCATGGGCCGCATCGCCAGCGCGCGTGCGATGGCCACCCGCTGCTGCTGACCACCGGACAGGCTCGCCGGATAGCGGTCGGCGAACTGCCCGAGCCCCACCTGCTCCAGCAGCCGTGTGGCGGTGGCCCGGGCCTCCTCCCGCTCCCGCCCGGCGACCCGGACGGGAGCGGTCATGACGTTGTCCAGGACCGACTTGTGCGGCCACAGGTTGAAGTGCTGGAAGACCATGCCGACCTGACGTCGCACCAGGTTGAGCGCCTTCTCCTCGTACCGCAGCGGCCGGCCGTCGATGAGGATCTCACCCGAGTCGATCCGCTCCAGTCCGTTGATACAGCGCAGCAGTGTGCTCTTGCCGGCCCCCGACGGTCCGATCAGTACGACGACTTCGCCGGTGTCCACCTCCAGGTCGACGCCGTCGAGCACGGTGTGCGCGCCGTATGCCTTGCGGATCTGCCGCATGCGCACCAGCGGTTCCGTGGCCCCGTTGTCGGGACTGTTCATGTCCTCGCGCCTCTCAGATCGCGTATCGGGTGTGTCTGCGCTCCAGCCGGCGCAGCAGCGCCGTCAGGATCAGCACGATGACCAGGTAGTAGACGGCCGAGATGAGGTAGTACGTCAGGGGCTCGTAGGTCGCCGCGGCAAGCTTCTGCGCTTGCATGAACAGCTCCGGGACCGTGATGAACGAGGCGACCGCGGTGTCCTTGATCGCGATGATGAACTGGTTGCCCAGCGAGGGCAGGATCGCCCTGAACGCCTGCGGGGCGACCACGATCCGCATGGCCTGAGTCTTGCTCATGCCCAGTGAGCGTGCCGACTCGCTCTGCCCTCGGGGTACCGATTGCACACCGGACCGGAAGATCTCCGCCAGGTAGGCCGCGTTGTGCACGGCCAGACCGATGACCGCGGACCAGAACGCGGAGATGTTGACCAGCGTGACAAGCCCGTAGTAGATGACAAAGAGCTGGGCCACCAGGGGTGTGCCCCTGATCAGTGCAAGGTAGCCCTGCGCCGGCAGCCGCAGGACGGCCAGCCGGCTCATCCGCATCCAGGCGACCAGCAGCCCCAGGACCAGGGCGAACACCACTCCGAGCACGGCCAGTTCGAGGGTGATCTTCAACCCTTCGAGCATCAGCGGCGCGGAATTCTTGAACCCGTCCAGAACGGACATGGCATCCCTCCTCAGCAGTCAACATCGGATGGTGCCGCGCCGATCAGGAGTCGCCCTGACTGATGTCCACCCCGAACCACTTCTCGCTGAGCTCGGCGTAGGTGCCGTCGTTCTTGATCTCCGCGAGGATCTCGTCCAGCTTGGCGGTGAGCTTGGAGTTGTCCTTGCGGCCGGCGATCGCCGCAGGGTCCGGGAACAGGATCGGGCCGACCGCCTTGATCTTGAGGTCCGCCTGCTTGATCTGGTACAGGCCGAGCAGCTTGGTGGTGATCGCCGCGTCGAGCCGGCCATTGGCCAGGTCGGTCAGCACCTCGCTGTCACTCGAGTACGTCTTGACCTCGGTGATCCCGGACTGCTTCTTGGCGTAGTCCTCGAAGGTGGTGCCGAGCACCACCCCGACGGTCGCCTTGCGCAGTCCGTCGACCGAGGTGACCGTGGAGTCGTCGCTCACGAACAGCTGCGCACCGGAGACGTAGTAGTCGTTGGTGAAGTCGACCTGCTCCTTGCGCTCCGGAGTCGGCGACATCGATCCGATGATCAAGTCGTAGCGCTTGGCTTTCAGTCCTGCGACCAGTGAGTTGAACGGGCCGGTGACGGGGTTGGGGGTGAGACCCAGGCGCTCCGCGACCTCACCGCCGAGATCCACGTCGAATCCGGCCAGCTTGCCGTCCTTCTCGTAGTAGTTGAACGGCCGGTACTGCCCGCTCATCCCGAAGGTCAGCTTGCCGTTCTCGACGAGCTGGTACTCCGACGAGTCGGAGGGCTCGGAGGATCCCCCACCGCAGGCAGTCGTCGTGGCCGCCACCAGGCAGCACGCCAGAACCATCACCGCACGTCTGACAGCACTTCTCATATCCGGGTCTCCGTATCGCCAGGGCTCTCAGGGTCACACCGTCAGCCCGATCGATCGATCGATCGATCGGTTTCGCGGAAATGTACTGACGCCCCCCATGGGTGTCAACGCTTTCCGCAAGACCGCCGGAACGCCGACCACGGAGCCGGAACGGGGTGCGACAGGGCGCCCGGACGCGCCGCCGGGGCGAAGGGCGGGGGGAGTGGACGTCCGGCGTGCCGTTTCCTGAGCCCAGAGGGCTGTCGGCACATGGCATGTGGATCTCGCGGCGCGGGCGGCCGACGGCTCTCGTGGTGGACCTGGCGCGAACGCGGCCCAGGGACCGACCACCCCTGCACTGCCGTCGGTCGGCGACTGCTCGGCGACGTCACGACGGGGCAGTGGGCCCGTCCGGAACGGGCTGATGCGGAGTAGCCCGGGGCGTCACCCGGGGCCGGACGGTGGTCGGCACGGAGTGGTCGCCGCCCGCCGTACGGACCTCCGCGTACATGGGGCGCGGGCGGACGGGAGGAGCCGGGCCGCCCGCGCGGCGCGCGTCAGCGCGGGTTCTGCGTCACCGCGAACCGTGCTCCCTGCGGGTCGGCCACCAGGGCGGCACGGCCGTGGTCGGCGTCGTGGGGCGGGGTGAGCACCTGACCGCCGAGGCGGAGGACCCGCTCCACCGCGTCCTCGGCGTCGGCCACGGCGAAGTACGTCGTCCAGTGCGGACCCCGGTCCCGGGGCAGGGAGTCGCCCAGGCCGTGGACGGCGGCGACGGGGCGGCCGTTCAGGCGCAGGGTGACGTGGTCGCGGTCGGCGGAGACGGTGCGCTCCTCGTCGTAGCCGAACACGGTCTCGTAGAACTTGGGTACGTGGGTGGACTCGTAGGTCGTCAGTTCGTTCCAGGCGGGCGTGCCGGGTACCCCGGTGACCGCGGTGCCCGTGTGCGCGCCCGGCTGCCAGATGCCGAAGACGGCGCCGCAGGGGTCGGAGCCGATCGCCAGGCGTCCGGCGTCGGCGGCGTCCAGCGGGCCCACCCCGATCGTGCCGCCGCACGAGCGCACCGCGTCGGCCGTCGCGTCGACGTCGTCCGAGGCGAAGTAGGGCGTCCAGGCGAGGGGCAGGCGGTGGTCCGGGGGCAGCACACCGATGCCGGCCACCGCGTGCCCGTCCAGTAAGGCGCGTACGTACGGCCCCAGTTGCCTGGGGCCGGGACGGAACTCCCATCCGAACAGAGCTCCGTAGAACTCCTCCGTCGCCTCCAGTCCGTGCACCATCAGGCTCGCCCAGCAGGGGGTGCCGGGTGTGGGCCGGGCGGATGCCGCACCGTTCGGACGGGCGTTCCACCATGCGTCGGTCATCGTCGCTCTTTTCCCGGCCGCCCATGGCGGCGGCCGTGTCCTCTCGGCCCCTGGGGGCGTGTCCCGTCCGCTCGGCGGATCGTTTCCGCGCCGATGCCGACACCGTATGTGCCCGGTCCCGTACGCCTCGTGACCGGTCCTGTCCGGCCGTGCAGAGTAGCGGGACGCGGGCGACTCGGCCACCCCATGGGCGAGGATGGTGACCATGAACGCCATCCTCTCCGCATCCGAACTCGCGAGCGAACTGATGGGCGGGAATCCGCCGGTGCTGCTCGACGTCCGCTGGCAGCTCAGCACGTCCCGGGCGGCCGGTGAACCGCCGTTCGACGGGCGGGCCGCGTACCTGGCCGGGCATCTTCCCGGTGCCGTCTTCGTCGACCTGGACGAGGAGTTGGCGTCCGCGCCGGGCGGGCACGGTCGCCATCCGCTGCCGGACCTCGCGGTGTTCGGTGCGGCGATGCGGCGGGCGGGCGTGTCGTCCGCGACGCCGGTCGTCGTGTACGACGGGGGCATGGGCTGGGGTGCGGCCCGCGCGTGGTGGCTGCTGCGCTGGACGGGTCACCCGGACGTGCGGGTCCTCGACGGCGGGTTGCCGTCCTGGGAGGGCCCGTTGGAGACGTCGGTGCCGCAGCCGGACGAGGGGGACTTCGCGCCGGTGCCGGGGGAGACCGGACTGCTGGACGCCGACGGCGCGGCGGCGCTGGCGCGTTCGGGAGTACTGCTGGACGCCCGCGCGGGGGAGCGGTACCGCGGCGAGGTGGAGCCGATCGACCGGGTCGGCGGGCACATTCCGGGCGCGGTCTCGGCGCCCACCACGGAGAACGTCGGCTCCGACGGCCGATTCCGGCCGGCCGCCGAACTGGCCGCCCGCTTCAAGGGTCTGGGCGTGTCGGGGAGCGCGCCGGTCGGCGTGTACTGCGGCTCGGGTGTCTCCGGCGCGCACGAGGTGCTGGCGCTGGCGGTCGCGGGCATCCCGGCGGAGCTCTACGTCGGTTCCTGGTCGGAGTGGTCCTCGGACCCGGACCGGCCGGTGGCGGTGGGCCCGGACCCGCAGTAGCCGGGAGGGGAAATCCGGGGGCGCCCGCCATCCGGCGTGCGCCCCTCGGAGGTCGATCCGTCGTCAACCGCTTGCCCTCGCGGACAGCCCGAACGGCTTACTCCTGCTTCTTCCGCCGGGTCCCGAACACGATCTCGTCCCAACTCGGTACCGCCGCGCGGCGGCCCGGGCGGACGCCGTCCGCCTCGGCCTGACGGTCGGTCGAGCCGATGAGACGGTCCCGGTGGCTGCCGACGGAACGCGGCATGAGGACGTCCGCGTAGGCGGAACCGGCGGACGCCGCGGGAGCCGGTGGCTCCTCCGCCTCGGGCTCGGACTCCGGTTCCTCGGGTGCGGGCTCGGGCGTGCGCTCGGGCACCACCAGGTCGCCCCGGAAGCTCGGCACCGCTTCCAGGAGGCTGGTCAGCGAGTCCCGTTCGCTGGAGGCCGTGGCCGTCGTGGGCTCCTCCGCGGGATCGGACACCGGCGCGGGCAGGCCCGGCCGCTCGCGGTCGCCGGGGCGGTCCAGCGGACGGTCGCGCGGCAGCCGCGCGATCCGCGGGACGAACGGGAAGCTGGGCTCGGGCGCGGCGAGATCGTCGGACTCGCCGATGAGTGAGCGGGCCTCGTCGTCGACGGCCTGGACGAGCCGCCGGGGCGGGTCGTACGTCCAGCTCGCCGAGTGCGGTTCACCCGCGACCAGGTAGACCAGCAGCACTTCCCAGGTGCCGTCGTCGCGGCGCCAGGAGTCCCACTGAATGGTGTCCTTCTCCGCGCCGCGCAGCAGCAGCCGCTCCTGTACGGCCTCACCGAGCGGCGGACCGGAGTTCTCACCGGGGCGGCGGACCGAGGTCTTGCGGGCGCGCTCGGCCATGAACGCGCGCTCTGCCAGGACGGGGCCCTCGAACCGGCGTACGCGGTCCACGGGGATGCCGGCCATCTGTGCGACCTCTTCCGCGGTCGCGCCGGCCCTTATACGGGCCTGGATGTCACGGGGGCGGAGATGGCTCTCCACCTCGATCTCGATCTGGCCGAGGCGCGGACGGTCGCCGCGCACGGCGGCCCGGAGCCGCTCGTCGATCGGAAGCGTGTACTCCGTGCTGTCCGCAGCCTTCAGCACCAGCCGTGTGCCGTCATTCGAGACGGCCACGACACGCAGTTCGGGCATGGGGACCTCCCGGGTGGTGCCTGCCGACGTCACGTGCGTCGCTGCTTCCGCTAGTCGAGTGTGGCCTGCCCGGGTGCAGCCTGCCACAACCTTGCCGAGTTACCCGGCGTGTCGGGCGCGGGCCCTGGAACGCCGTTATGTCACGGTAATCTATTCGCAACGCTCAGTGACCAACTGCGTCAGCGTGTGCAACTAGCCCCCTCCCGGCGGTCCTTTACGGTCCCGGGCACCCTGACGGGAGACCGGACCCAGGGCTCGCAACAGTACTCCATTTGGGCCACGTGCGCGGATTGGCGCGCCGCGCAATGAATCTTCTACGACCCCAGGACCCTCCGCAAGTAGTCGTTCCGGAACCGGCGTTCCGGATCGAGGCGGTCCCGGAGCGCCGTGAATTCCTCGAAGCGCGGATACACCCGGGAGAAGTACTCGGCGTCCCGGGTGTGGATCTTCCCCCAGTGCGGCCGCCCTTCGTGGGCGGTGAAGATGCGCTCGGCGGCGGTGAAATACCCCCGATAGGGGGTGCCCTTGAACATGTGGACGGCGACGTAGGCGGTGTCGCGGCCGGACGCCGTGGACAGCGTGATGTCGTCGGCCGGCGCGGTGCGCACCTCGACCGGGAAGCTGACCTTCAGCGGTGAGCGGTCGATCATCGCCTTCAGTTCCCGCAGCGTCTCCACCAGGGCCTCGCGCGGGACGGCGTACTCCATTTCCACGAAGCGCACCCGGCGCGGCGAGGTGAACACCTTGTAGGGAATGTCGGTGTAGGTCCGCGAGGACAGGGCCTTGCTGGAGATCTGTGCGAGGGCCGGAATGGTCGCGGGCACGGCGCGGCCGACCCAGTTCGCCACCTGGAAGACGCCGTTGGAGAGGAATTCGTCCTCGAACCAGCCCTTGAGTTGCGGGACCGGCCGCTCCGGACCCGCACTGCGGTTGTTCCGCTTGGTGTTGGTGTTGCCGGTGTGCGGAAACCAGTAGAACTCGAAGTGCTCGTTCTCGGCGTGCAGTTGTTCGAACTCGGCGCAGACCCGGTCGAAGGGCATCGGCTCCTCACGGGCCGTGAGCAGAAAGACCGGCTCCACGGCGAAGGTGACCGCGGTGACGATGCCGAGGGCGCCGAGACCGATCCGCGCGGCCGCGAAGACGTCCGGATTCTCCTTCTCGGAACAGGTGAGCACCGACCCGTCGGCGGTGACCAGCTCCAGACCCTTGATCTGCGCGGCGATGGAGGCGGAGTCGCGGCCCGTGCCGTGCGTGCCGGTGCTGGTGGCCCCGGAGACCGTCTGCTCCATGATGTCGCCCATGTTGGTCAGCGACAGTCCCTCCCGCGCGAGGGCCACGTTGAGCCTCTTGAGCGGGGTGCCGGCCTCGGCCGTCACCGTGCCGGCCTCCCGGTCGATGTCACGGATGCCGGTCAGCAGGTGGGGGCGGATCAGCACCCCGTCGGTGGCGGCTATGGACGTGAAGGAGTGGCCGCTGCCGACCGGTTTCACCGGCAGGCCGTCCTCGGCGGCCCGGCGCACGGCGGCCGTCAGCTCGTCGACCGAGGCGGGCGCGACCTCCCGCGCGGGGCGCGCGGAGACGGTGCCTCCCCAGTTACGCCATGTGCCGTTCCTCGCGCTCGCTGTGCTGCCCAACGGAGCCTCCCCGACCCGGAGCCGGCCGCTTGAGCCGGCGGTGCCCGAGGAAACCGACCGCGACCGCGACGGCCCCGGCCACCGCCGGAACCCCGTACCCGGCACGCGCCCCGGCCGCGTCGATCACCCAGCCGGCCACGGAGGAGCCGGCCGCGACCCCGGCAGCCAGCCCGGTGCTCACCCAGGTCATGCCCTCGGTGAGCTGCGCGCGTGGTACGTGCTCTTCGATGAGGGACATCGTCGTGATCATCGTCGGAGCGATGGCCAGTCCCGCAACGAACAGCGCCACGGCCAGAAACGGCAAGTTTCCGACCAGTAGGAGTGGGATCATACTCACGGCCATGGCGCAGATGCCCAGGAGCCAACGACGTTCCGGTGCCCCGGCGAACCGCAGCAGCCCGAACACGGCCCCCGCCACGCACGAGCCCAGCGCGTACACGGAGAGCACCAGGCTGGCGGCCGCCTTGTGCCCCCGCTCCTCGGCGAAGGCCACGGTGACCACGTCCACGGCGCCGAAGATCGCCCCCGTCGCCACGAACGTCGCGACCAGCACCTGAAGTCCCCCGGAACGCAGCGCCGAACCGCCCCCCTTGTGCTCGCGCGGGTGCGGCTCGGGTTCGGTGGCGTGCTGCGAGGTCAGCCAGAAGACACCGGCCGCCAGGAAGCAGGCCGCGAGCAGCGGGCCGGCCTCCGGGAACCAGGCCGTGGACAGCCCGATGGAGACGATCGGCCCGAAGATGAAGCAGACCTCGTCCACCACGGACTCGAAGGAGTACGCGGTGTGCAGGTGGGGAGTACCCCGGTACAGGGCCGCCCAGCGGGCCCGGACCATCGCGCCGACGCTCGGCACGCACCCGATGCCGACACACGCGGCGAACAGCACCCACTCCGGCCACGCGTAGTGCGCGGCGAACAGCAGCACCGCCGCCGCGGTCAGCGAGATCAGGGTCGCCGGGCGCAACACCCGCCGCTGCCCGTACCGGTCCACCAGGCGCGAGACCTGCGGACCCGCCACCGCCGCCGCGAGGGCGATCGTCGCCGTCAGGGCGCCGGCCAGTCCGTACCGCCCGGTGAGCTGGGAGATCATCGTCACCACGCCGATGCCCATCATGGACAGCGGCATCCGGCCGAGGAACCCCGCGGCGGAGAAGGCCTTGGTGCCGGGTGCGGCGAACAGGGCGCGGTAAGGGCTGGCCACGAGGTCTCCGGAGGGCTCGGTAAGGTGCGACCGCAGTCGATACAGATTACGGGCGCGGTCACCCGAATGCACCAGGGGCGACCGCCGCGCGGCCGGGACACCCCCGCCGTGTCCCGGCCGGCGCTGCCGGGTGGCAGGATCGGGGCATGCCTGACGTGCTCGATGCCAGCCCCTACGACGCCCTGCTGCTGCTCTCCTTCGGCGGCCCCGAAGGCCCGGACGACGTGGTCCCGTTCCTGGAGAACGTGACCCGCGGGCGAGGTATCCCCAAGGAACGCCTCAAGGAAGTCGGGCAGCACTACTTCCTCTTCGGCGGGGTCAGCCCCATCAACGGCCAGAACCGCGCCCTGCTGGACGCGCTGCGGAAGGACTTCGCCGGGAACGGCCTGGACCTGCCGGTCTACTGGGGCAACCGCAACTGGGCTCCCTACCTCACCGACACCCTGCGCGAGATGGTCCGGGACGGCCGCCGCCGCATCCTCGTCCTCGCCACCAGCGCCTACGCCTCGTACTCCGGCTGCCGCCAGTACCGCGAGAACCTCGCCGACTCCCTCGCGGCCCTGGAGGCGGAGGGCCTGGAGCTGCCGAGGATCGACAAGCTGCGGCACTACTTCAACCACCCCGGCTTCGTCGAACCCATGATCGACGGGGTGGTCCGCTCGCTCGCCGACCTCCCCGAGGACGTCCGGGACGGCGCGCACATCGCCTTCTGCACCCACTCCATCCCGGAAACCGCCGCGGACACCTCCGGCCCCGTCGAGGGTCACGGGGACGGCGGGGCGTACGTCGCCCAGCACCTCGACGTGGCCCGGCTGATCGCCGACGCGGTCCGGGAGCGCACCGGCGTCGACCACCCGTGGCAGCTGGTCTACCAGTCCCGCTCGGGAGCCCCGCACATCCCGTGGCTGGAGCCCGACATCTGCGACCACCTGGAGGAGCGGCACGCCGCCGGGGCCCCGGCCGTGGTGATGGCGCCCATCGGCTTCGTCTCCGACCACATGGAGGTGATCTACGACCTCGACACGGAGGCCACGGCCAAGGCGGAGGAGCTGGGACTGCCGGTACGCCGCTCGGCGACCGTCGGCGCCGACCCGCGGTTCGCCGCCGCGATCCGCGAGCTGATCGTGGAGCGCGCGGGGAGCGAACGCGGGGAGGACGTCACGCCGTGCGCCCTGGGCGCGCTCGGCGCGAGCCACAACCTCTGTCCGGTGGGCTGCTGCCCGGCCCGCGCCCCGCGTCCCGCCGCGGCGGGCGTCGACAGCCCCTACGCATGAGGAGCCCCGTGACCGACCCCCTGCACGCGGAACTGCTGGAGCTGGCCCGGGACGCGGCCCACCGCGCGGGCACGCTGCTGCGGGACGGCCGCCCGGCGGACCTCGCCGTCGCCGCGACCAAGTCCAGCCCGATCGACGTGGTCACCGAGATGGACATCGCGGCCGAGAAGCTGATCACCACGCTGATCGCCGAGCGCCGCCCGGAGGACGGCTTCCTCGGCGAGGAGGGCGCCTCCACCGAGGGCAGCAGCGGCATCCGCTGGGTGATCGATCCCCTCGACGGCACCGTGAACTATCTGTACGGCCTGCCGACCTGGGCCGTCTCCATCGCCGCGGAGCAGGACGGCGAGACCGTCGTCGGGGCCGTGGTGGCCCCCATGCGCGGCGAGGCGTACCACGCGGTGCGCGGTGGCGGCGCGCGGGCCACCGGTGCCTGGGAGGGCGAGCGCGAGCTGCGCTGCCGTCCCTCGCCGCCCCTGGACCAGGCGCTGGTCTCGACCGGCTTCAACTACGTCACCGAGGTCCGGTCCCACCAGGCCGACGTGGTGCAACGGCTGATTCCCCTGCTGCGGGACATCCGCCGCGGCGGCTCGGCCGCGATCGACCTGTGCGATGTCGCGGCGGGCAGGCTGGACGGCTATTACGAGCGCGGACTGCACCCCTGGGACCTCGCCGCCGGTGACCTCATCGCGCGGGAGGCGGGCGCGATGACCGGTGGACGAGCCGGGGACGGCCCCTCCCGCGAGCTGACCGTCGCTGCCAGTCCTGGCGTCTTCGCGCCGCTCCAGAGGCTCCTGGAGGACCTGGGCGCCTGGCACGACTGACCGGCGTCCGCCCGTCCCCGCAGGGGCGCCCGACCCAGTGCCGGGTCGGGCGCCCCTGCGGGGTCTTGTGCAGCGGTGCCGGTGGCCTCCGGCCGTGGCCGAAGGGCGCGTCACGGCCGATCCCCGGTCGGCGCCGGTCCCTGGGCGGTGGCCGGATGGCGGATGGTCCTGTGCAGGTGGCCGGTGGCGTCCGGCCGTGCCCGGCAGGCGATGCGCTGCCCTTGCCGCCCCATGGTCGGCGCGCCGGGACCGGCCCCGGGCGGCGGGCCGTCCGTGTGACGGGATGGCGTCCCGCCCGGTGGTGTAGCGGAGCGAGACGTCGGAATCCGCAGGCCAGGGGCGGTGCCCATGCGTCGTCCGACGTCCGACCCGCCTCACCGGGACGCTTCCCGGGCTGCCGTCTCCACGGAGATCGCCATGGGCCCTGAAACGGAACGCGCACTGCATGATCCCCTACACCACGTCGTGGCACGTCGTGGCGCACGAACTGCGAGGGTCGTCCCGGCGGTGTCCCTGCGACGGACGGTCCCCGGGCGGCGGCGGTCGGTCCCGGGGTGGTGCCTCACCCGCGCCGGACGGTGGAACGAACAGGAACGGGCCCCGGCGCTGGATCGCCGGGGCCCGTTCACCTACAAGCCGATCAGACGCTGTACGCGCCGACCTCCACGCCGTGCTCGGCGGCGAGGCGGCGCAGGTCGTCGAGCTCGCCCTGCTCCACATCGACGAGGAAGTCGTCGCCCTCGTCGCGAGCCCGCGTCAGATCGGACTCGGTCGCCTTTATGCGCTGCAGAAGTCCTGCGGTGAATGCGTCCATGCTGCGCCCCCTCGTCCTGGGTCGGATGGGTCGGTGGCACGGGGGTGTGCCGTTCGGAAGGGTTGATCACGCCCGGAGCGGATGCCCTGCGCCACCCTGCCGGGCGGCGACGGTCCGGACATCCACGCCCGCTCTGCGGAAGCGGACTGCGTCGCACCGCATGGTGGTGCGGTACATGCGGAGCGTGATCGCGGGATGTAAACCCGTCCTCCCCAAGCTCCCTCCCGCGGAAACCTAACCGGGCGAGAAAATCTCGTATTCCCGCCCCGTTCGCCCGGACGTTCCCCGGTCGCGCGACCGTCGGCCACGGGCCGTTTCCCCGCCCCGCCACGGGCCCTCCCCCCGCCTTACAGCCGACTTACGGCCGAAAAGGGCAGGATGGAGGCAACACACCCACCAGCACCCCCGCCCGCGTGCGCCCTCCGGCGCTGCGCGGGCACGGGACATGAGGAAGGACAAGCGACGTGCGCGTACTCGTCGTCGAGGACGAGCAACTGCTCGCCGATGCGGTGGCCACCGGCCTGCGCCGGGAGGCCATGGCCGTCGACGTCGTGTACGACGGCGCGGCCGCCCTGGAGCGGATCGGCGTCAACGACTACGACGTGGTCGTCCTCGACCGTGACCTCCCGCTCGTGCACGGCGACGACGTCTGCCGCAGGATCGTCGAGCTCGGCATGCCCACCCGCGTGCTGATGCTCACCGCGTCCGGCGATGTCAGCGACCGCGTCGAGGGCCTGGAGATCGGCGCCGACGACTATCTGCCCAAGCCCTTCGCGTTCAGCGAGCTCATCGCGCGCGTGCGCGCTCTCGGGCGGCGTACCAGCGTGCCGCTGCCGCCCGTCCTGGAACGCGCCGGGATCAAGCTCGACCCCAACCGCCGCGAGGTCTTCCGCGAGGGCAAGGAGGTCCAGCTGGCGCCGAAGGAGTTCGCCGTGCTGGAGGTGCTCATGCGCAGCGAGGGGGCGGTGGTCTCCGCGGAGCAGTTGCTGGAGAAGGCGTGGGACGAGAACACGGACCCGTTCACCAACGTGGTGCGGGTGACCGTGATGACCCTGCGCCGCAAGCTGGGCGAGCCGCCGGTCATCGTGACGGTGCCCGGCTCGGGTTACCGGATCTGATCCCCGTGGCCGCCACCCCCACGCCGGCGTCCCCGCAGGCCCCGCCGAAGCCCACCTGGGACCCCCGCAGGCCGGTACCGCCCTTCCCCTGGCTGCGCCCGACCATCCGGATAAGGCTGACCCTGCTCTACGGCGGCATGTTCCTGATCGCCGGGATCATGCTGCTGTCGATCATCTACCTGCTCGCCGCCAACGCGCTCAACGTGGGCAGCGACCTGCCGTTCCGGATCCTCTCGGGCGAGGTGTCCAGCGACGCCTGCAACCTGCGCAGCTCCCCGCTGCCCGCGGACGACCTCAACCGGGCGCTGAACGAATGCGTCAACGAGCAGCGCCAGCACGCCCTGGACGATCTGCTCAGCCGCTCGCTGCTCGCCCTGCTCGGTCTCGCGATCATCGCCTTCGCCTTCGGCTACGCCATGGCGGGACGGGTCCTGTCACCGCTGGGCCGGATCACCCGCACCGCCCGCGCGGTGGCGGGCTCGGACCTGTCCCGCCGGATCGAGCTGGACGGCCCGGACGACGAGCTGAAGGAGCTGGCCGACACCTTCGACGACATGCTGGAGCGGCTCCAGCGGGCGTTCACGGCGCAGCAGCGCTTCGTCGGCAACGCCTCGCACGAGCTGCGCACCCCGCTGGCGATCAACCGCACACTGCTCGAGGTGCATCTCTCCGACCCGGCTGCGCCGGTGGAGCTCCAGCAACTGGGAAAGACGCTGCTGGCCACCAACGAGCGCAGCGAGCAGCTCGTCGAGGGCCTGCTGCTGCTCGCCCGCAGCGACAACCAGATCGTGGAGCGGGGGCCCGTGGACCTCGCCGAGGTCGCGGGCCAGGCCATCGACCAGGTGCACGCCGAGGCGGAGGCCCGGCACGTGGAGATCCGCGGCACCCGCAAGCCGGCGGTCGTCCAGGGCAACGGGGTGCTGCTGGAACGGATCGCCCTGAACCTGGTGCAGAACGCCGTGCGGTACAACGTGCCCGAGGACGGCTGGGTCGAGGTCACCACCGAGGTCCAGCACGGTCAGGCGGTCCTGGTGGTGTCCAACACGGGCCCCGTCGTGCCGGCGTACGAGATCGACAACCTTTTCGAGCCGTTCCGCCGGCTGCGCACCGAGCGCACCGGCAGCGACAAGGGCGTCGGGCTCGGGCTCTCCATCGTGCGGTCGGTCGCCCGGGCGCACGGCGGGCACATCTACGCGCAGCCGAGGGAGGGGGGAGGGCTGGTGATGCGTGTCACCCTGCCGATCTGAGATCATGTCCCCGACACAACGGGGTGTTCGCTGTGCGCGGAATTTTCGGACCTCACCTCCGGGAATCGCCTGTGTGATCGATCACAGGGGTGTTTTCCCGGACATCCACTCTCCGTGATCATGCATCGCACCGGAAGGTCGGGAAAGTCCCGGTTTTCAGGGGCCCTGATCACGGGAAGTACACGGTGAGGCGCCTTTGATGTACGGCCTCGGGACCGTGTACGGTCCCCCTCGCCATCCAACCCGATCACTCATGAGGGATCCGGTTGGGTGTCGATTGAGTAACAGACCTTGATGTGAGGCAAAATCTCCGCCTCAGGTCGGGCACAAGTCCGGCCTCTCACGCGTTACGTGCGCTGGAGACACCGCATACACCCAGAGGGGGAGAGCGACTATGGCAACCGACTACGACACTCCACGTAAGACCGACGACGACGTCGACTCGGACAGTCTTGAAGAACTGAAGGCCCGGCGGAACGACAAGTCCGCCTCGGCCGTGGACGTCGACGAGTTCGAGGCCGCCGAAGGCCTCGAACTGCCCGGAGCGGACCTCTCGAACGAGGAGCTGGCCGTCCGGGTTCTGCCGAAGCAGCAGGACGAGTTCACCTGCATGAGTTGCTTCCTGGTGCATCACCGCAGCCAGCTGGCCCGCGAGAAGAACGGCCAGCCGATCTGCCGCGACTGCGACTGAGGCGGGGTCGGCCGTGACCGGCTCGACCCCTCCGCGGAAGCGCCGCTTCTTCGCGAAGGGAGCGGACCCAGGGCCCCCACAGGGCCCGCAGCACGACACGCGTGACGAAGAGCGGGGCTCAACCGGTATCGGGGCGGCCTCACTCGAAGCGGTATCCGGCCGGGGTGACCTCCCGGAATCCCTGGAGGTCACCGCGCCCGTGGCGCGCCGAAGGGCCGCCGCGTTCCGCGACAAAGCCCGGGAAGGCGCCCGAAAGGGCGGTGCCCGCGCCCGTGCCGGACTGGCGCACCTGGCGGACCGGATCATCGAGATCGCCCCGCGTGTGCCCGTACGCGACCTCGAGACGCTGCGCCGGCAGTTCCCCGGACTCGGCCCCGAGGAACTCGCGGACAAGCTCGTGGCCGGTGCCGCGAAGGCCACGGCGACGGTCGGGGCGGGAATCGGCGCGGCGGCGATGATGCCCGTACCGCCCGCGATGCCGACGGAACTGGCCGCCGAGATCACCGGCGTCGCCGCGATCGAGCTCAAGCTGATCGCCGAACTCCACGAGGTCTACGGCGTACGACCGCCCGGCACCCTCGGTCAGCGCAGCACCGTGTACCTCAACTCCTGGTCGGAGGAGCGCGGGGTGCAGGCCACCAGACCTTCGACCGTGAGCGTGGCCCTGAACAGCCGTATGAAGCGCGAACTGCGCCAGCGGATCATGAAGCGCACGGTCCGCAACCTCCCCAACCTGATGCCGTTCCTGGTCGGAGCCGCCGTGGGCGCCGTCATGAACCGCCGGGACACCAGAAAGCTCGCCGCGCGCATCCGGGACGACCTGCGAAGAATCCAGGTGCCCTGGGACGCCCTGCCGGCGCTGCCCGCCCTCGACCGCCCGGGGAACGCCCTACCCGAGCGCGCCCTCACGGAACTCGGCGGTCACCCGGGAAGGCCGGAGGGGCGGCAGGCGCCCTGAGGCCGGAGGAGCGGCAGGCGCCCTGAGAGCCGTCTCCCGTCCCCGCGACCCCCATGCCTCCCCGAGGTGCCCCCTGCGCGCCCCTGGGGCCTGTCTGCGGGCCCCTGAAGCGTCGGAGCGGGAGTGGTCCCGCCCGGCGTACCGGACGAGCGGGGCGGTGACGGCCGCGGGGGCCCGGCGGGGGGACGAGGCCGGGCGTGAGGGAACAGGCCACCGGCGACCACACCGACCGCTGCGCGGGGCGGCTCCCACGCCCGGGCCGCCCACCTGTCGGGCGGGCGCACGTCGGGTTCGGAGCGCGACTTCCGGACTCCGCCGGCAGCGGAGAACGGCGGCAGCGGCCATCGTCCCCGGGATCGGCGGCGGGCCTGCCCTCCCGCCGTCAGGGGCGCGACGGCATCTCGCCGCCGTTCGCACGCCCCGCCTCGGGACCGTGGGGGTCCCGTTCACCCGTCCCCGGCATGCCCCGCCGGACAGGCCCTACGCGGCGTCGGCCGCGTCCTTGGCCGCCCGCAGCGCCTGTGCCAGACGCTCCGGCTCACGCGTCGACAGGAAGGCGTAGGGAGTCGAGTCCTCGGGGTCGGTGATGTCCACACGCAGCGCGCCCGGGATGTACGCCCGCAGCAGCATGAAGCAGCGCGGGTCGGCCTTGTACGTGCGCCAGGCCCGCGCCTCCTCGGCGTCCAGGATCTCCGCCTCGCCCAGCGCCGACACCGGGATCTTCGCCTCGCCCGCGATCAGATGACCGCCCACGACCCGGATGCGCACCGAGCCGTACGAGCTGGCCACGACGGCCGCGGCGGCGGTGCCGCCGGCCAGGCCGCCGAGCATCGGCAGCGTGCCGAACGGCAGCAGGATCAGCGCCAAGGAGGCCCCCACCAGGAAGGAGAGCAGCCACCAGGAGCGGGGGGCGGTGAGGCGTTCTTCGTACGGGACGGCGGAGAGCTGCATGAATCCAAGCTTGGCACGGTGTCGGGAGTGGAATCACGCGCGGGTAAGGTCTGCGCCTGTGAGTGGTACTTCCGCAGCTCTTCAGCCCCCCGCCGACGCCGCGCAGCCGGTGCGGCACCCCGACGCCCCCGCACCCGGCGAGCTCCTCGGCGCCCACTACGGCCAGTGTTTCGGCTGTGGTGACGAGCAGCCCCACGGGCTGCACCTCCAGGCCCGCGCCGGCGAAGGCGTGTCGATCACCGCCGAGTTCACCGTGCGGCCCGCCCACCAGGGCGCCCCGGGACTCGCGCACGGCGGGGTGCTCGCCACCGCCCTGGACGAGGCACTCGGCTCCCTCAACTGGCTGCTGCGCACCATCGCGGTGACCGGCAGGCTGGAGACGGACTTCGTCCGGCCCGTGCCGGTCGACACCGTGCTGCACCTGGAGGCGCGGGTGACGGCGGTGGCGGGACGGAAGATCTACTCCACGGCCACCGGCCGTATTGGCGGCCCCGAGGGGCCCGTCGCGGTCCGCGCCGACGCTCTGTTCATCGAGGTCAAGGTCGACCACTTCATCGACCACGGCCGCGAGGAGGAGATCCAGGCCGCCATGAGCGACCCCGACCAGGTCCGCCGGGCGCGTGCCTTCGAGGTGAACCCGTGAGCGATCCCGGCCGGGGCACCCTCGATGTGCTGATCAGGCGCGTCGACCCCGACGTACCGCTTCCGGCGTACGAGCACCCCGGTGACGCGGGGGCCGATCTGCGGACCACCGAGGCCTGTGAACTGGCCCCCGGCGAGCGGGCCGTGCTGCCGACCGGAGTGTCTGTGGCGCTGCCCGAGGGGTACGCGGCCTTCGTGCACCCGCGATCCGGTCTTGCCGCCCGCTGCGGCGTCGCCCTGGTGAATGCCCCGGGGACGGTTGATGCCGGGTACCGTGGGGAGATCAAGGTGATCGTGGTGAATCTCGACCCGCGCGAGACCGTGCGGTTCGAGCGGTTCGACCGGATTGCCCAACTGGTCGTCCAGCAGGTCGAGAGGGTCCGCTTCGTGTCGGTCGCGGAGCTCCCCTCCTCGGCCCGGGCCGAGGGGGGCTTCGGGTCCACAGGCGGCCATGCCGCGGTGGAAGAAGGTAAGAGCGGCACAAGCGTTCAGGCCGCCGTGGGCGGTGCAGTGGGTGGGAATCGATACGCTTCGGTCGTATCCGACCGGGAAGGACAGTGACGTGTTCGGACGTCGCAAGAAGAAGGATGCCGCCGACGGTGCGGCCGGCGAGGCCGAGCAGGTCGTCGACGGTGTCGACGCGAAGGCGGGCGGCGAGGAGGTCGAGCGGCTGAGGCTCGAGCCGGCGCCGCGGCCCGACGGACCCTGGGACAGCTCCGAGGTCCGTGATCCCGGAGAGGGCCGGGTCGACCTGGGCGGTCTGTTCGTGCCCGGTGTCGACGGCATGGAGCTGCGGGTGGAGGTCGCGGGCGACGCGATCGTCGCGGCCACCGTCGTGCTGCGCGACAGCGCCATCCAGTTGCAGGCCTTCGCCGCGCCCAAGCGTGAGGGCATCTGGAGCGAGGTGCGCGAGGAGATCGCGACCGGTATCACCCAGCAGGGCGGCATCATCGACGAGGTCGAGGGCCCGCTGGGCTGGGAGCTGCGCGCCCAGGTGCCGGTGCAGCTGCCGGACGGCACCGGCGGCTACCAGGTCGTGCGGTTCGTGGGTGTGGACGGTACCCGCTGGTTCCTGCGCGGGGTGATCTCCGGTCAGGGCGCGGTGCAGCCGCAGGCCGCCGGACTGCTCGAGCAGATCTTCCGGGACACGGTCGTCGTGCGTGGGGAGGGCCCGATGGCGCCGCGCGACCCGATCGTCCTGCAGCTGCCGAACGACGCCCAGATGGTCCCCGAGAACGTGCAGCAGGAGGAGGGCGGCTCCCGCTTCGCCGGCGGTATGGGCCAGCTCCAGCGCGGACCGGAGATCACCGAGGTCCGCTAGGGCCTGCGGCGCGGATCAGGGTGCGCTGTGCCTGCGGCGACAGGCCACCCGGGTCCGCTGAGCCCTCCGAGGCGGGTCGCCGACGTCCGCCGGAGCCTACGGGGCAGCAGCTTCACAGGGCCGCATGCCTTCAGGGGTGCGGCCCTTGCCCATGCGCGGTCCCGGCGGCGGGCGTCGTGGCCGGGACCCGGTGCCCGGCCCGGGCGACGACTTCGGCCGTGCCGCGACTTCGGCCGCGCCACGGCCGACACCCGGCTGCCGGCCAAAGGCATCCGCCCGTCCGGCACCGACAGCCTCTTCGTCGTGGGGCCTTCACCCACGGCCCGCCGTCATGGAACTGCTCCGAGCGGTCCTTCGCAGCGAGCACGTCACCGCGCTCGTCGCCCGGTACGACGCCCCCCTGCCGGACCTCGCCCACCGCGTGCCGGAGCCGGGCGTACGGCGGGATCGCCGGGCGATGACGCCCACGGACGCCGCCGCGCCGTCGCGTCGCCCGCCTGTACCGGTCCTGGCGCCCGGTCGTATCGCCCGCCCGCTCGTGCCGTACCGCCCGGCCGTACCGCCCGGCCGTACCGCTCGTGCCGTACCGCCCGGCTGTACCGCCCGGCTGTACCGCCCGGTCGTGCTGCCCGCCCGCGCCCGCCTCACGACCGGACGCCGCGGCGCAGCACAATGAGGCCATGGCACGCGGCAGACTTCGCATCCACCTCGGCGCGGCACCGGGCGTCGGCAAGACGTACGCGATGCTCGCCGAGGCGCACCGGCGCGCGGAGCGCGGCACCGACTGCGTGATCGCCTTCGCGCAGCCGCACGGACGGCCCCGTACCGAGGCGCTGCTGGAAGGCCTGGAACGGATCCCGTACCGGCGGACCGAGCACGGCGGAACCGCCGTGTCGGACATGGACCTGGACGCCGTCCTCGCCCGCCGCCCCCAGGTGGCCCTGGTCGACGAGCTCGCCCACACCAACGCGCCCGGCTCCCGCAACGCCAAGCGCTGGCAGGACGTGGAGGAACTGCTGGCCGCCGGGATCGACGTGCTCTCCACCGTGAACATCCAGCACCTGGAGTCGCTGGGCGACGTCGTGGAGTCGATCACCGGGGTACGGGAGCGGGAGACCGTACCCGACGAGGTGGTGCGGCGGGCGGACCAGGTGGAGCTGGTCGACATGACCCCCGAGGCACTGCGCCGCCGTATGGCGCACGGCAACATCTACCAGCCGGACCGGGTGGACGCCGCCCTGGCGAACTACTTCCGCCCCGGCAGCCTCACCGCGCTCAGGGAACTGGCGCTGCTGTGGGTGGCGGACCGGGTCGACGAACATCTCCAGCGCTACCGCAGCGAGCACGAGGTCTCGGCGATCTGGGGCTCGCGTGAGCGGATCGTCGTCGGCCTGACCGGCGGACCCGAGGGCCGCACCCTGATCCGGCGGGCCGCGCGGCTGGCGGAGAAGGGCGCCGGCGGCGAACTGCTCGCCGTCTACATCTCCCGCAGCGACGGGCTCACCGCCGCCTCGCCCAAGGAGCTGGCCGAGCAGCGCACCCTCGCCGAGGACCTCGGCGGCAGCTTCCACCACGTCGTCGGAGACGACATACCTGACGCGCTGCTCGCCTTCGCGCGCGGCGCCAACGCCACCCAGCTCGTCCTCGGCTCCTCGCGCCGCAGAGCCTGGCAGTACGTCTTCGGCCCCGGTGTCGGCGCGACCGTCGCCCGGGACTCCGGACCCGACCTGGACGTGCACATCGTCACCCACGACGAGGTCGCCAAGGGCCGCGGACTGCCCGGCGCCCGGGGCGCGCGGCTCGGACGCTCCCGGCTGGCCTGGGGCTGGGCGGTCGGCGTGGGCGGCCCGGCGGCACTCGCGCCGCTGCTCAACGCCGTGGACCTGGGGCTCGCCAACGACATGCTGCTGTTCCTGACGCTGACGGTGGCGGCCGCCCTGCTCGGCGGACTGTGGCCTGCGCTCGCCTCCGCCGCGGCCGGCTCCCTGCTGCTGAACTACTTCCACACCCCGCCCCTGCACACCTGGAGCGTCGCCGACCCGAGGAACATCATCGCCATCGTGATCTTCGTCGGGGTCGGCGCGTCGGTGGCGTCCGTGGTCGACCTCGCGGCCCGGCGCACCCACCAGGCGGCCCGGCTGCGCGCCGAGTCGGAGATCCTCTCCTTCCTGGCCGGCAACGTACTGCGCGGCGAGACCGGCCTGGAGGTCCTGCTGGAGAGGGTCAGGGAAACCTTCGGTATGGAGTCGGCCGCCCTGCTCGAACGCGAGGGCGACGTCGAGCCGTGGACCTGCGCGGGCCACGCGGGCCGGGGACGGCCCGTCGAACGGCCCGAGGACGCGGACGTGGAGGTGCCGGTCGGCGACCACATGGCGCTGGCCCTCACCGGCCGGGTGCCGCCCGCCGAGGACCGCAGGGTCCTGGGCGCCTTCGCCGCGCAGGCCGCCGTCGTCCTGGACCGCCGGCGGCTGCGCGAGCAGGCCGGCCGCGCCCTCGCCCTCGCCGAGGGCAACCGCATCCGCACCGCCCTGCTGGCCGCCGTCAGCCACGATCTGCGCACCCCGCTCGCCGGGATCAAGGCGGCCGTCTCCTCACTGCGCTCCGAGGACGTCGACTGGTCACCGGAGGACCGCGCCGTCCTGCTGGAGGGCATCGAGGACGGTGCCGACCGCCTGGACCACCTGGTGGGCAATCTGCTCGACATGTCCCGGCTGCACACCGGCACGGTCACCCCCCTGATCCGCGAGATCGACCTGGACGAGGTGGTGCCGATGGCACTCGGCGGGGTGCCCGAGGGCAGCGTCGCCCTGGACATCCCCGAGGCCTTGCCCATGGTCGCCGTCGACCCGGGGCTGCTGGAGCGGGCGATGGCCAACGTGATCGAGAATGCCGTCACGTACGGTCCCCCCGGCCGGCCCGTCCTGGTCGCCGCCAGTGCCCTCGCCGACCGGGTCCAGGTGCGGGTCGTCGACCGCGGGCCGGGCGTCCCCGACGAGGCCAAGGACCGTATCTTCGAACCCTTCCAGCGGCACGGCGACGCCCCGCGCGGAGCCGGTGTCGGCCTCGGCCTGGCGGTCGCCCGGGGCTTCGCCGAGGCCATGGGCGGCACCCTGGCCGCCGAGGACACCCCCGGCGGCGGCCTCACCATGGCGCTCACCCTGCGCGCCGCGGGAGTGCGGCGGGACGCCGCGGGAGCGCCCCACGCGCCCCTTCCCACCGCGCGTACCGCACCGCCCGCACCGTCCGCACCACCGGTGTCCCCCGCACCACCGGCGTCCCCCGCTCCACCGGCGTCCCCCGCTCCAGCCACACCACCCGCTCCACTCGCGCACCCCGCAGAACCGGAAAGGCGGCCCTCATGACCCGTGTGCTGGTGGTCGACGACGACCCGGCCCTCGTGCGCGCCCTGGTGATCAACCTCAAGGCCCGCTCCTACGAGGTGAACTCCGCCCAGGACGGCGCGGCCGCCCTCCACGCGGCAGCCGCGCACCACCCCGACGTGGTCGTCCTCGACCTCGGCCTGCCCGACATGGACGGCGTCGAGGTGATCAGACGGCTGCGCGGCTGGACCCGTGTGCCGATCCTGGTGCTCTCCGCCCGGCACGCCTCCGGCGAGAAGGTCCAGGCACTGGACGCGGGCGCCGACGACTACGTCACCAAGCCCTTCGGCATGGACGAACTGCTGGCCCGGCTGCGGGCCGCCGTTCGCCGCGCGGAGCCCGCCGGTGACGGGGGAGACGCGGTGGTGCAGACCGCCGGGTTCACCGTCGACCTGGCCGCCAAGAAGGTCAACCGCGACGGCAGGGACGTACGGCTGACACCCACCGAATGGCATCTCCTGGAGGTGCTGGTGCGGGCCGGCGGCCGGCTCGTGGCGCAGAAGCAGCTGCTGCGGGAGGTGTGGGGGCCGTCGTACGGGACGGAGACCAACTACCTCCGTGTGTACATGGCGCAATTGCGTCGGAAACTGGAGACGGATCCGTCACATCCCCGGCACCTCATCACCGAGCCGGGCATGGGATACCGCTTCGAGAAGTGAAGGCCGGGGGAGTTCGCCCCACGGGGTCGGCGGTGGCCGGTTCGGACCGGGGACGCGGGGGGTACGTAACCGTCAGTGCACCCCGGTACGCTTCAGATATGAGTGCTGTTCCTCGTTCCGAGAAGCCGGCAGGCCGGTTCCGGCGCATGCTCGACCGGCTCTCCTCGTCCCAGGAGGACCTGGAGTCCGAGGAGCTGCGTGAGGACGCCGAGACCGCCGGCTGTACGCGGATAGGCGACTGCCGCGACCGGCAGATCGTCACCGTTACTGGTACCTTGCGCACGGTCACGCTGCGGCCGCGCGCGGGAGTTCCGGCCCTGGAGGCCGAGCTCTTCGACGGCTCCGCCGCGCTGGACGTGGTGTGGCTCGGCCGGCGCTCCATCGTCGGGATCGAGCCGGGGCGCAAACTGATCGCATCGGGCCGGATCTCGATGAGCCGGGGCCGCCGGGTGCTGTTCAACCCGAAATACGAACTGAGACCCCTCGGACGGGAGTAGCCGGTGACGTCGCTCGACAAGCCGACAACCGAAGACACACCCTCGGACGACGCCCGGGCGGTGACGGAGGCCGCCCTGTTCGAGGCGTTCGGCGGGGTGCGGGGCATGGTCGAGACGGTGCTGCCCGGGCTCCTCTTCGTCAGCATCTACACCATCAACAAGAACCTGCACATGTCGGCGATCGCGGCGGTCACCGTGGCGCTGGTGATGGTCGTCGTGCGACTGGCGCGCAGGGACACCGTCAAGCACGCCTTCAGCGGTGTCTTCGGCGTGGCCTTCGGTGTGGTCTTCGCGATGATGACCGGCAATGCCAAGGACTTCTATCTCCCGGGCATGCTCTACACGCTGGGTCTGGCCGTGGCGTACATCGTGACGGCGATGGCGGGAGTGCCGCTGATCGGACTGATGCTGGGCCCGGTCTTCCGGGAGAACCTCTCCTGGCGGCACCGCAACCCCGGGCGCAAGAAGGCCTACACCAAGGCCAGCTGGGCCTGGGGACTGATCCTCCTCGGCAAGAGCGCGATCCTCTTCCCGCTGTACTGGTGGGCGGACACGACCCAGCTGGGCTGGGTGCTGGTCGCGCTGAAGATCCCGCCGTTCCTGCTGGCCGTGTATCTCACCTGGGTGTTCCTGGCGAAGGCGCCGCCACCGATCGACGTCTTCGCGGAGATGGAGGCCGAGGAGCGTGCGGAGCAGGAGCGCGCCGACGAGGAGCGGAAGGCCGCCGCCGCGGCGCCGGAGAGCGGTGGGTCGACGACGGCCGGCCGCCACCGCCGCCCGTCCTAGCCCGTATGAGACGTGGGGCGCCCGGAGTGTCCGGGCGCCCCACGTCGTTACGTCCTCACGTACCGCCGTCTGCGGTACCTCACGTATGTCTGCCGCTCCTCGCGTACCGGTCCTACGACTCCTTGCGGACCGAGAGCAGGTCCTCCAGCTGTTCCTCGCGGGCCTGGGCGGCCACGAAGAGCAGCTCGTCGCCTGCCTCCAGGGAGTCCTCCCGCGTCGGCGTCAGCACCCGCGTGCCGCGGATGATGGTCACCAGTGAGGTGTCCTGCGGCCACTCGACGTCCCCGACCTGGGTGCCGGCCAGCGCCGACTCCTCCGGCAGGGTCAGCTCCACCAGGTTGGCGTCACCGTGGCTGAAGCGCAGCAGCCGGACCAGGTCGCCGACGCTGACCGCCTCCTCCACCAGGGCCGACATCAGACGCGGGGTGGAGACCGCGACGTCCACGCCCCAGGACTCGTTGAACAGCCATTCGTTCTTCGGGTTGTTCACCCGGGCGACGACGCGCGGAACGCCGTACTCGGTCTTGGCGAGCAGGGAGACGACCAGGTTGACCTTGTCGTCGCCGGTCGCGGCGATGACGACGTTGCAGCGCTGGAGCGCCGCCTCGTCCAGGGAGGTGATCTCGCAGGCGTCGGCCAGCAGCCACTCCGCCTGAGGCACGCGTTCCACCGAGATGGCGGTGGGCGCCTTGTCGATCAGCAGGACCTCGTGGCCGTTCTCCAGCAGCTCGCCCGCGATCGAGCGGCCGACGGCTCCGGCCCCGGCAATGGCGACCCTCATCAGTGACCGCCCTCCTCTTCGGGACCCTTGGCGAACGCCGCCTCGACCCGGTCGATCTCATGGGTGCGCATCATCACGTGCACCAGGTCCCCCTCCTGCAGCACCGTCTGTGAACTGGGCAGGATCGCCTCGCCGAGCCGGGTCAGGAAGGCCACCCGCACGCCCGTCCGGTCCTGCAGTCTGCTGATCCGGTGCCCCACCCAGGCCGTGGAGGTGTGCACCTCGGCGAGCTGGACGCCACCGGTGGGATCGCGCCACAGCGGCTCGGCGCCCGAGGGGAGCAGCCGGCGCAGCATCTGGTCGGCCGTCCAGCGCACGGTCGCCACGGTCGGGATGCCCAGGCGCTGGTACACCTCCGCGCGGCGGGGGTCGTAGATGCGGGCGGCGACGTTCTCGATGCCGAACATCTCCCGGGCCACCCGCGCGGCGATGATGTTGGAGTTGTCGCCGCTGGAGACGGCGGCGAAGGCGCCCGCGTCCTCGATACCGGCCTCACGCAGGGTGTCCTGGTCGAAGCCGATGCCGGTGACCCGGCGGCCGCCGAACGAGGATCCCAGCCGGCGGAAGGCGGTGGGGTCCCGGTCGATCACGGCGACCGTGTGCCCCTGCTCCTCCAAGGCCTGGGCCAGGGCGGAACCCACCCGTCCGCAGCCCATGATGACAACATGCATCACGTCACCCCGCGCTTCCTGCAGGCCCTTCGACCTTCATGACCTTGGTGCTCATGTCTCTCTTTCGGCTCGCCCGGCGGACATCGCGGCCTGACAGCGGGCCGCCAGGCAACATCATGCCGGGGGATCGCGATCCTGACGCCCTCCGGGGCCGGGCCGCCGGGTCCGCGTCCCGCGACCAACGTATCCGCTGCACCGGGGAACACCGGGGGCGGGGCAAGGAGAAAGCCGGACCATGACCGCCGAGATCGACGTCCTCGTCCTGGGAGGCGCCGGGGTGGACACCATCGTGCATGTGTCCGAACTGCCCGTACCGCTCGCCGACAGTCATATGATCCAGCCGGGAATCGTCACCCGCGCGGGGCAGAGCGGCGATTTCGTCGCCCTCGGCACCACCGCCCTGGGCCTGCGCACCCATCACCTCGACCTGCTCGGCGACGACCACGAGGGCGCCCTCGTCCGTGCCCTGCACCGGGACCACGGCATCGCGCTCACCGCCGTACCGCAGCCGCGCGGCACCAAGCGCGCGGTCAACCTCGTCGGCCCCGACGGCAGGCGGGTCTCCCTGTACGACGCGACCCGCTGGGCGGAGACCGACCGGCTGCCCGGGACGACGGTGCGCGAACTGGCCGCGGTCAGCCGGCACGCCCATGTCGTCATCACCCAGCCCTGCGCGGACGCCCTCCCGCTGCTGCGTGAGGCGGGCGTGCCGATCTCGACCGACCTGCACGACTGGGACGGCGTGAACCCGTATCACGAGGCCTTCGCCCTCGCCGCGGACCTCGTCTTCCTCTCCGCCGCCGCCCTGACCGACCCGGTGGCCACGATGCGCAGGATCGCCGAACGGGGCAGGGCCCGGATCGTCGTCGCCACCGCGGGCGCGCAGGGCGCGTACCTGCTGGCCGACGACGAGCTGACCCACATCCCCGCCGCCGGGCCCCCGGCACCCGTCGTGGACTCCAACGGGGCCGGCGACGCCTTCGCGGCCGCGTTCCTTCACGGCCGCCTCGCCGGTGAGCCGCCCCTGCGCTGCGCCCGGCTCGGGGCGGTGGCGGGCGCCTACGCCTGCACGGTGCCGTCCACGCGGGTGGCCGCGATCGGACCGGAGGAACTGCTCGCCGGAGCCGCCGAGTACGCCCCCTGACACGGTCAGCGACGCGTGAAGCTGCGCACGCTCGCCACGGTGAGGATGCCGAGGACGACGAGCGCGGCCGCGGCGCCGATCAGTTCTGCGGTCGTGTGCATGAGACCTCCACGTGGAGTGGCGACTGCGGCCGGGTCGGTCGTCCGGGTGTGGTCGTCCGGGGCAGTCATATAGGCATGGAACTTCCGCGACCTGCGGAATCCGCACCCCGAGCCCGCGTGAATTCACCCGGAGGGCAGAGGCCGTATGGACCCCGTATGGATGTGGGTGGCGGGTGGGCCGCCTTCTGGCAGACGCCTTACGATCCACTCTTGTGTCCAAACTGACCGACGTGCCCAAACGGATCCTCATCGGGCGCGCACTGCGCAGCGACCGGCTGGGGGAAACGCTTCTGCCGAAGCGCGTCGCACTCCCCGTCTTCGCCTCCGACCCGCTGTCCTCCGTCGCCTACGCCCCCGGCGAGGTGCTGCTGGTCCTGTCCATCGCGGGCCTGTCGGCGTACCACTTCAGCCCCTGGATCGCCGCGGCGGTCGTCCTGCTGATGTTCACCGTGGTCGCCTCCTACCGGCAGAACGTCCGTGAGTACCCGAGCGGTGGCGGCGACTACGAGGTGGCGACCACCAACCTCGGCCCCCGGGCCGGCCTGACCGTCGCCAGCGCCCTGCTCGTCGACTACGTCCTCACCGTCGCCGTGTCGATCTCCGCCGGCATCGAGAACCTGGGCTCGGCGGTCCCCTTCGTCGTCGAGAACAAGGTGGCCTGCGCGATCGGCGTGATCGTGCTGCTGACGCTGATGAACCTGCGGGGGGTCAGGGAGTCGGGCACACTCTTCGCGATCCCCACGTACGTCTTCGTCACCGGCGTCTTCCTCATGATCGCGTGGGGCTCCTTCCGCGCGGTCGTGCTCGGCGACGACATGCGGGCACCGACCGCGGACTTCGAGATCAAACCCGAACACCCCGGCCTCGCCGGCTTCGCCCTGGTCTTCCTGCTCCTGCGCGCCTTCTCCTCCGGCTGCGCGGCGCTCACCGGTGTCGAGGCGATCTCCAACGGCGTCCCCGCCTTCCGCAAGCCCAAGTCGCGCAACGCGGCGACCACGCTCGCCATGATGGGCCTGCTCGCCGTCACCATGTTCTGCGGCATCATCGCGCTGGCCGCCGCCACCGACGTCCGCATGGCCGAGAACCCGGCCAGGGACCTGACCCGCGACGGCGTCCCGCTCGGCCCGGACTACGTCCAGCACCCGGTGATCTCCCAGGTCGCCGAGGCCGTGTTCGGCCACGGCAGCGTCCTGTTCATGATCCTCGCCGCCGCCACCGCGCTGGTGCTGTTCCTCGCCGCCAACACCGCCTACAACGGCTTCCCGCTCCTCGGCTCGATCCTCGCCCAGGACCGCTACCTCCCCCGCCAGTTGCACACGCGCGGCGACCGCCTCGCCTTCTCCAACGGCATCGTGCTGCTCGCGGGCGCCGCCGGACTGCTGGTGGCGCTCTACGGAGCCGACTCCACCCGGCTGATCCAGCTCTACATCGTCGGCGTGTTCGTGTCCTTCACCCTCAGCCAGACCGGCATGGTCCGGCACTGGAACCGTCTGCTGGCCACCGAGAAGGACCGGAACAGGCGCCGCCACATGATCCGCTCCCGGGCCATCAACACCTTCGGAGCCTTCTTCACCGGCCTGGTCCTGGTCGTCGTCCTCGTCACCAAGTTCACCCACGGCGCCTGGGTCGCGCTCCTCGGGATGTGCATCTTCTACGCGATCATGACGGCCATCCGCAGGCACTACGACCGCGTCGCCGACGAGATCGCCGCCCCGGCCACCCCGACCGACGACAGCGCACGGCCGTCCCGGGTCCACTCCCTCGTCCTCATCTCCAAGATCCACCGTCCCACGCTGCGCGCCCTCGCCTACGCCCGGCTGATGCGCTCCGACAGCCTGGAGGCGCTCAGCGTCAACGTGGACCCGGCCGAGACCAGGGCACTGCGCGAGGAGTGGGAACGGCGCGGCATCGACGTCCCCCTCAAGATCCTCGACTCGCCGTACCGGGAGGTCACCCGGCCCGTCATCGAGTACGTCAAGAGCCTGCGCAACGAGGCACCGCGCGCCGTGGTGTCCGTGATCATCCCCGAATACGTGGTCGGCCACTGGTACGAGCACCTGCTGCACAACCAGAGCGCGCTGCGGCTCAAGGGCCGGCTGCTGTTCACCCCGGGAGTGATGGTGACCTCGGTGCCCTACCAGTTGGAATCCTCCGAGGCCGCCAAGCTGCGGGCCCGCAGGCGCCAGGACTGGGCCGCGCCCGGCTCGGTGCGCCGCGGCCCGAAGGAGCGGGCGAAGGACTCCTCCCCGCACACGTAGACTGGTGGGCTGTTGTTGCCCCGGGCCGCGACGGCCCGCCCGTTCCCGATGTTGTGGAGTCACCCCGCCATGCAGGCAGAACCGAGGAAATCACTGGTGGGGGAGGAGTACGAGGTCGAGATCGGCCCCGTCGCCCACGGCGGCCACTGCATCGCCCGTACGTCCGAGGGGCAGGTCCTCTTCGTCCGGCACGCCCTGCCCGGCGAGCGGGTCGTCGCCCAGGTCACCGAGGGCGAGGAGGGGGCCCGCTTCCTGCGCGCGGACGCGGTGCGGGTGCTGGACGCCTCCAAGGACCGCATCGACGCCCCCTGCCCCTACGCCGGCCCCGGCCGCTGCGGCGGCTGCGACTGGCAGCACGCCAAGCCCGGCGCCCAGCGGCGCCTCAAGGGCGAGGTCGTCGCCGAGCAGTTGCGGCGCCTCGCCGGGCTCACGCCCGAGGAGGCCGGCTGGGACGGCACCGTGCTGCCGGCCGAGGGCGACAAGCTCCCGGCCGGCCAGGTCCCGGCGTGGCGCACACGCGTGCAGTACGCCGTCACCGCCGACGGCCGTGCGGGACTGCGCCGGCACCGGTCGCACGAGGTCGAGCCGATCGACCACTGCATGATCGCCGCGGAGGGTGTCAGCGAGCTGGGCATCGAGAAGCGGGACTGGACGGGCATGGACTCCGTCGAGGCGATCGCCGCGACCGGCTCCCAGGACCGCCAGGTCGTCCTGACCCCCAAGCCCGGCGCCCGCCTCCCCCTGGTCGAACTCGACCGCCCCGTCTCGGTCATGCGCATCGACGAACGCTCCGGGCAGCTCCACCGCGTCCACGGCCGCCCCTTCGTCCGCGAACGCGCCGACGGCCGCACCCACCGCGTCGCCGGCGGCGGCTTCTGGCAGGTCCACCCGAAGGCCGCCGACACCCTCGTCACCGCCGTCATGCAGGGCCTGCTGCCCCGCAAGGGCGACATGGCCCTCGACCTCTACTGCGGTGTCGGCCTCTTCGCGGGCGCCCTGGCCGACCGGGTCGGCGAGGCGGGCGCGGTCCTCGGCATCGAGTCCGGCAAGCGCGCCGTCGAGGACGCCCGGCACAACCTCGAGGACTTCCCGCGCGTCCGCATCGAACAGGGCAAGGTCGAGTCGGTCCTGCCCCGCACCGGCATCACCGACGTCGACCTCGTCGTCCTCGACCCGCCCCGCGCGGGCGCCGGCCGCAAGACGGTCGAGCACCTGTCCTCCCTGGGCGCCCGCCGCATCGCCTACGTCGCCTGCGACCCGGCGGCCCTGGCCCGCGACCTGGCGTACTTCCGGGACGGGGGGTACCGGGTGCGGACACTGCGGGTGTTCGACCTGTTCCCGATGACGTCGCACGTGGAGTGCGTGGCGATTCTTGAGCCTGCCCAGAAGGGGCTCTGACCTGCGGTTTTATCGGGTTCTTCAGGTGTGCTCGACGGTGCTCGACCTGTTTTCCGAAGTTCACCGCGTGGAGCCTGCTGTAGGTAGTCGCCGCGTGGTTCACCTGCGGTTTCACAACGGGAGCGTGAGTCCAGAACGCTCTGCTCAACTCCGTCAGGGACGGGTTCAAGGCATGTCTTGACGCTCGTTCGACGCTGTTCCTGACGGAGTGTGAGGTTGAGGTGCTAGGACCGGATGGCGCGGGCCAATCGACTTTTCGGGCTCAGCCCGTCGAGTAGCGCGTTAGGTCTGCTCTATGGACTTGAGCTATACAGCGACAGGTCTCGGATAGACGTGTGCTGATTGCGCTGGCCTCGTTACCCTGTGTCGCAGGGAGTGTCGAGGTACGTGGGGGCGCAGATGAGCACGGGGGATGCGGTGCGTCGAACGGCTGCGGTGGAGCAGGCAATTGCGTCCGCCGATGCGCTCTTCTCCATGGAGGGCATCCCAAAAGGAGCCGTCGTACCGGAGCCGGAGGGTGAGGCGGCGACTGAGGCGGCGGTCGAGCGACTCGGCAGCCGGTTCGCGCGACTGGACGGCCAAGTACGGCACGCGTTGAGACGTACCCGAGATCACGCGGGGAATTTGTCGAGCGACCGTCTCCAGGGGCTCTCGGAGATCGTGCAGAACGCCGAGGACCTCGGCGCCACGGACGTACGCATTCTGATGTGGGGATGTGAACTCCTCGTCGCCCACAACGGCAGTCCCGTACGGTTGCCGGACGTTTTGGCCCTGGCGATGCCCTGGCTGACGAGCAAGGCAGAGCAGGCGGAATCCACCGGTAGGTTCGGGATCGGCCTGATGACCCTCCAGTCCCTCTCCCCGCATCTGGAGGTTCACTGCGGGCATTACCGGTTCCGGGTCGGCGATCCTGACATCGCCGTGGCCAGGCCGTTCCCGTTGCCTGACTGGTTCGCGGGCGACACCTGGACGGTTCTCCGGGTTCCACTAGAGCCGGGCGTGCTCGGCGCGGACGAGGTGGACGCGTGGCTTGCCGCGTGGGGAGACAGCGCGCTGCTCTTCCTCGGCAGTGTCGGCAGCGTCACGCACCTGGACGAGCAAGGTCGTGTCCGGCACCGGCTGGCGCTCGACCGTGAGACCGGCGAGCCGTTCGAGGCCGTGGTGGGCGGGCAGAGCGCCGAGGTGGAGACCGGCGAGGCACGCGCCGGTGACGGGTCCCGGTGGTTGATCTGCCGTACGACCGTTCCCAGCCCCTTCGGGATCACCCGGTCTCACAAGGCGGTGGGGTCCACCACCGCAATCGCTGTGGCTCTTCCTCTCGGCCCCGATGACGCTGGGCGGATCTACGCCGGTCTTCCGGTCGCGGACACCGCTCTGTCCCTCTGTATCAGCGCCCAGTTCGATCCGATCGCCAGCCGTCAGGCGCTCGACGACACCCCGTGGAACCGCGCACTGCATGAACTGGTGGGTGACCTGTGGACGGCCGCCGCCCTGTGGCAGTTTCGGCGGGATCCGGCACGGGCCTGGCGCGCCGTGCCGCTCCCCGACGACGTGCGCGACTCCCGCGACCCGGTCGCCGCGCTGGAGCGACTACTCCTCGACCGTGCCAGGGCGGGCGTGTCCCACGGTCTCGTTCTGGACGTCCCGGGGTACGGGCCGCTTGGCCTGGATGATCTCGCGGTGGAGGACGAGACGCTGGTGGGCGTGGTCACCGAAGAAGAGATCTCCCGCGTCGCCGAGCGGACCGCCGTGCTGCCCAAGGTGGCGCGGGACGAGGACGGTCGATGGCGGGAGGTGCTGGCGGACTGGGAGCACCACGACAGTGCGGTTCCCGTGACGGTGGACCTTTACGACGCGTTGCGCCTCCTCGACGACGAGACCCGGTCGCCGCAGGCGAACATCCGCCTCGCCGCGGTGGGACTTGCCTCGAATATCTACTCTTCCTTGCTGTCGAGCCGCTGGCTCGTGGACAGCTCAGGGGGCCGTCACCGTGTGCCCCGGCCGGCGGAGCCAGCGGTGTTCACCGACGCCCCGCGGGGCCTCGGCGCCAGTCTCGGATTCTCCCGGGAAGTCCATCCGGCATTCCTCGCCGACACCGACGAGGCGCGGTCGGTGAGGACATGGCTCCGTAAGCGGGAGGCGCTACTGACCGACGCGGACGCGGTGGCCGTGATCCGGCGCCTCGCGGCCATCGGCGCGGCGGGGAGCGGCGGCCCGAATGCACTGCGGCTGACAGATGACCAGCTCATCGAACTGCGCGACGGGTTCGCACGTGTGCCGGACCACGAGCGTGAGACCTTGGGGCGGGACGTGGGCCATGCAATCCGGCTGCAGGGGCATCGCTACGACCGGGCCGGAAAGCGTGAAGACATCGACGTTGCTCCCGCCCGGGCGTACCTACCCGCCCGACTGGACAGTTCGGAACGCGAGGAGAGCTTCGCCTTTGCCGCCGGTCGCACGGCCGGGTTGGTGTGGCTGCGGCCTCGGTATGCCGAGGTCCTGCAGCGCGGCGGCGCTGGGATGGGCGCCCGTAAGTTCCTGAGGCTCCTGGGCGCGGAGACCGCGCCCAGGTTGCGCAGGCACCCGGGGGCGCGGGAACGCTTCACGCAGAGCCCGAAGGGGGTGCCGGCGGAAGTTATCTCGGGACCTCGAGCACGCACTGATGCCCTGCGCGTTCTGGAAGCGACCTTCACGCTCGACGACTACGAAAGCCCCGACCTACGTGCCGTCGCCTCTGGCATAGCGGCGGAGCAGGACCCGCAGCTCCGCAGGCGCAGGGCGGCAGCGCTGTTTCATGTCCTCGGGCGGGCATGGAGCCGCTTTTCCGACCACGACGAGGTGGATGCTGTCTACGACTACTACGCATGGCAGAACCGGGGCAGGACCGCAGCTTTCTGGCTCTGGCAGTTGCGCGACACACCATGGCTGGACGCCGGTAACGGCGCAACTTCCGCCCCGACTCGACTCCGCATGCGGACCACCGGCACGGTCGCGGTGTACGGGGCGGACGACGAGCGATTCCTCCATCCCGAGATCCAGCAACTGGTCGGCAGACGCAGTGATGTGCTGCGAGCCCTGGGCATTTCTGCGGAGGCCCGCACCGAGGACCTCGTGGAATGTCTGCAGCGCCTGCGCCGACGGGAGGAAGAGGGCGGCGACAGGGATGTGCCCGCGGCGCTGATCCTCTACCAAGCCCTGGCCGAGCGCGCCTTCGGCCGTGGCGCGGGAGCCTCGGGGGAGATGTCCCTGGGCTCGGTCCTTCGGGCATTCGGCGAGGGGAGCGGCCTCGTCCTCACGGACTCCGGCTGGTGCCGGCCGAGCCAGTGCCTGCGCGGAGCGCCGCTCTTCGGTCCGCTCCGTGCGTTCGCTCCCACGTTTCCAGGCAGCGAGGAGTTCTGGCAGCGGCTCGCAGTGCGCCTGCCGACTGTGGACGACGCCACGGCCGTGATCAAGGAGCTGGCCCAGCGGGACCGGAAGCAGGGTCGGGACGAGCCGGACGGGACGACCCAGTCCATCGTCCTGGAGACCCTGAAGATGCTCGCCGCTCTGGGCCGTACTCATCCCGGCGCGTTGACGGCCAAGCGCCTGGGACGCCTCCCTCTTTGGACGACCCAGGGCTGGCGAAGCAAGCGGCCCGTGTACGCCGTCGAAGACCCGGTGGTAGCCGAGGCGCTGGGCCGGGAACGTGCGGTGTGGTGCCCGGGAGCCGAATTGGAGCAGTTCCGACCGTTGATCGGAGCCCTGCGCGTGAGCGAGCTCGCCGCAGAGCATGTCTCCGTGTACAGCCCTGGCCCGGCCCCGGCGGACCCGGACGCCACAGCGCTGGTCCGGTCAGCCGTCACCCATCTCCGCGAGGACCTGCAGCGCAACGCCGCGAGCGTTGCGCAGTCCCTGGACTGCTCGTGGGACCAGCTGGCTGACCTGACTGTATGCATCGCCCCTCACCTGGCCTGCTGCCTCGATCTTCCGGACGTGGGCGAGACGGTGCACGTGCCCGTGGACGCCGGGATCGACTGGTCCTCGGGCACGTTGTACGTACGTGACACTGCCGCTCTGAAACGTACATCCGGGGTGGGCCGGTCGATCGCCGCCCGGTTTCCGGGCAGCCGCCGCGAGGTGGCCCTCGCCTGGGGAGCGGCGTGTGACCAGGCCGAGAAGGGCCGTACGGCCGTACAACTGAGCCTTGCCGACGACCAGGTGCGGCGCGACCGGGAAGCGGCGGAGGCCGAACGCGAACGACGGCTCCGGGAACTCGGAAGCGAGGTGGACCAACGCCGTGCCGCGTTCAAAGCGGAGGCCAGCACAATGCCCGGTACCCCACCGACGGCAGTGATCCTGCTGCCTGCTCCCAGCACACCACCGCCCGCCGGGCCGGCAGCCCCGCCTGTGCCCCCCGCCGCTCCACCGAGGAGGCTCGTCGACCCCGGCAGGCTCCGACTCGTCGATCCGAGCGGCATCATCACGCCGCCGAAGCCCTCGGCTGCGGGCGCGCCCAGCGCACGGCCGAGCGGGTACACCTCGGGTACGTCCGGCCTGCCGCAGCCCCGCGCCGGATCGGCGATCCCTCAACAGCACACGCCACCGCGCCCCTACACGGGTACGGAGCAGGAAAAGGTGGCGCTGGACGTGGTACGCAAGGCACTCGCCACCGACGACGACTGGCTGCGCGACCTGCGGGCCCAACGCGGCCTCGGCGCCGACGCGGTGGACGCACTGTCGCGATTCTACGAACTCAAGGCATATAAGGACGCCGAGCCGGACACGGTGCTGCTGACGCCCGCGGAGTTCCAGCGAGCAGCGGAGAGCGACGATTTCTTCCTCGTCATCGTCTCGGGGCTGGAGGCCGGAACCGGTCCCGTCTCCGTACGCATCATCCCGCAGCCGCTCCATCAGCTGACTTGCCGTCCGAGCAGCAGCGTGACGGTCACGGGCATCAGAGGGGCGCACAGCCGGGTGTACCAACTCGAGGAGGATAGATAGGCCAGCCAGCCGTGGCGATCCGAGACGTGGCGCCCGAGGCGATGACATCCGCCAAGAGCCGTGTGTGCAGCCCGGCGACGGCTCGCGATTTGGCATGTCGGCGCCCAGCCCTTGAATCGGAGGTGGTGCCGTTGAGCAGGCTTTGACGGGCGATGGTTGCGAGCCCGGCGGACAGCCTGTCCCAGCCGCCCTCGCCCTTCGGACTGCCCAGCTCTCTGACGCCGTGGGCATTCAGTTTCCGTACTCTCGTAGCACGCCCCTAAGCCCACCACTCCGTAGGCATCTCCCGCACGAGGTAGCTCCACGGATCGTTCCGAAGAGCCGGTGGTGGGTCTTCCTCGTACAGCAGGCGAGAGACCTCCTGGCAGACGAACTGCGTGAGGCCACGGAGGGTCACCCGCAGGTGCTCCCAGCCGTGCGTATCCTCGATGACTTTTACGAACTGTTCTGGACGACGCGCATCGTCCGTGATGTGTGACAGGGCGTTCCGGCGCGCCCCGAAGCGGCTGAAGTGGTTGTTGAGCTGGGAGAAGACTGGCTGTGAGAGCAAGGGCCGCGATTCCGCTAGCAGTTCCAGGAGCGCTCGGCCGCCATCCCCGGCCCCCGGTTTCAGTGCCTCTGCGATCCCGTAACCGCGCCAGTAAGTGGACGTCTGCATCATCTCGGGCCACGGCTCGGCCATGCCCTCCAGCGCGAGGACGTGGTTGACGAGCCCGAGGTACGCCGCGACGAGGTTATCGTCGTCAGGCATGCTCGCCGGAGCGACGGGGTCGACTGGTACGTCAGTCGAACTCAGACTGACGACTTTGCCGAGAGTCCACCCGTATATGACCGGGTTGAGGACCGATGGCAGAGGCATTCTTAGATCGGGGACCTCGCTGACCGCACGCCTATGGACGTTCGCCCTGAGCGCCGAACTCAGCGTGTTGTCGTCGCCTGTGTTGCGAAGGCCGGCCAGCACCCAGGTAGCCAGGAGGGCATGCTCGACACTCTCGACCGAGATGTTCTCGACGCCTTCCGCACCGGCCAGTTCCAGCTGCATCGCCCAGTACTCGTCGTAGGCGTCGGCAGCGGTACTCAGCCACGCGGGGGCGTACCCGATCTCGCTCAGCCGCTCTTCGAGGTCGTCGTACCGCTGCTTGTCCGCGGCAAGCAACCGGTACAGCTCGGCGTAGACGAGCGGCGAAAGCGTGCAGCTCATACCGTCCACAAGACCTGCTCCAATTGATCCGCCAACCCCACGTCCGGCTCGACGTCTCCTTCGAACTCGAGGGCTTCTGCTGGGATCGGGAATCTCTCGATGTCCGTCCTCCGCAGGGACGGAACCGTCACGCCCCGCAAGAACATGCGCCTCCTGGTCTGCCCCTCGCGCCCGTTTAGGAAGTGCGCGAGCGCAGGTCCTTGTGACTGGTCATGCAGCCGGAGGACGAAGATGCCCGGATCCGCGACGGCCGGGCGTTGCGCGATGGTGGCGTACGAGTACTCGCCCACGCGGGCGATCAGGAGGTCGCCCGGGGCGATGAGGGTGACGGTGGTGGACTGCGGCGCGGCCCATCGCCGGGTCGGACGGCCCCCCAGGACACTCACGTCCACGACCGGAAGCGTGCCCGGCAGTTCCGTCGGCACCTCGAAGCCGCGGGTTGAGCGGGACGGCTTCATCTCCCGTACGAAGGAACCGAGCGGTTCGCCGTCCTCCAGGAGCTCGGGACGAGGAGTGGCGAGCATGATCCCCCAGTCGTCCCGGAGCCGAAGGTCAGCCGTGACCCACCACGTCGACTCCGACGGCTCCTCCTCGCGATGCGTTCCCGCCTCGATCGAAGCCAGCACTCTGTCGAGCCGCTGGACCTCCACAAGGGGCGGCAGGGGCACGCCCATCTCCAGCAGATCCGGCGTCTTCACGGACGCCATAGTGGTACCTGTGGCGAGCGACGCCCGACGAGCCTGTCCCGCCCGCGAGTTCAACACGGCCCAGATCCACCGGGAAAACACCGGATCGAGAGGCCGGAGGGCCGTGAACCGGGATGAGAGGAGCGCACCGTTCAGCCGGTCGTCGACAAGAATGGCCGGCCCGGACGGCGAGGGCGGCACCAGGACATCACCACGCCGAAGGCCGCGCGTTCCGACGGTGAATGCCTTGCCTTGGTACTTGGTGCTCCGCCGCCGAATCGCCCCGGTCCGCGCCACCAGGCCGGCGGGCGTGATGACTGGGGAACCAGCGGTCGCGACACTCCCCGCCCGGACACTGGTAACGAGTTCACGCAATGGGACCACCGACGCCGCTGTCGGCCAAGCGAAGGTGGAACCAACCAGGCGTCCTGGATCCCAGTCGGCCTCGCCCCGCAGATCAACTGTCAAGAAGCTGCTCATGACCGTCCTGCGGTACGTGGCCGGTCGTCTTCTGCGTCGACGAACTCCAGGACGGCATTCAGCCCGGGACCTTCCGGGCCGAGTTGCGTCTCCCAGTCCTCACCGAGATGGGCGACCAGCGTCTCCGCGGGCTCAGTGCGGTCGATGACGACGAGAACGGAACGGACACCGGTGCCCGTGATCGCTCCTGCCGGAAGCCCGATAAGAGCGGCTACGTGGAAGTTCTCGGCCAGGAACATCCTGTATGCCGCGTACCGGTCCGCGAAGGTGAACGAGTGAGCGATATGCAGGACAGCGCGTCCTCCGGGCTTCAGCGCCCGCACACACTTGTCCAGCGCTGCGACATTGCCGTCGGACGTGGTCGATCCGTCCAGGAGAAGGTGGCGGTCGGCCAGGGAGAGACCGACAGGCGGCGCCGTGACTACGACGTCGGCATCCGCGAGGTCCCTCTGGAAGGAGTCGCCCTTCTCGATCACCACGTGCCTCGGCGCGTCCCGACCGATCCCTGCCGCGAGTTCGGCGAGCTGTGCGTCGAACTCGTAGCCGATGAACTTCGCCGCGACGCCTTGCTCCGCAGCACGGTCCAAGGCCGTCCAGAGGAACGATCCGGTTCCGCAGAACGGATCCAAGACGGTGCCAGCTAGATGCTTCTCAACCAGCGCCGAAACGGCGGAGGCAACCACTCGGGGTGAGCTGAACTCTCGGTGTCTGCCACGAGAGGCGAACTCGGTCAACGCGTCCCGCTTCGCGCGCCAGAGTACGTCTGCCCGAACCGGCACGAACCCACCGTCGGGCAGTTCGATACCCGGCCTCCCATTTCGGGAAGACGTCAGGACGTCCCCGGAAGGAAAGTACCGGTCGGCTGAGACCCCGGAGTTGCGGAGACGGTCCGCCTCGAACCACAGACGTTGCACCAGGAGGGAGGTAGCCAGCGACCGGTCGGTGACCAAGCCTTGCGAGCCGTGCTCGGGCGGAGTCGGGCCGTCGACCGGCTGCAAGGAACGGACACCACGGTCGGCCTTGAACCACTGCCCATTGATCACCGCGTAGTGCTCGAGCGTACCCAGCAGGTCCCGGCTGCCCGCCAGGGAGGGAAGGACGAGCTCGGGCTGCCGGAGCTTCTTGTTCTTGTACTCGACAACCGCCCACGGCACGAGTTCCCCGTCGGCATTCGACGCCCACGCCAGTACATCCGGCCGAAGGTTCGACAAGTTTTCAAGCCGCGGTTCGACCTGCAGAATCGTGTAGCCGACGGCACGCATCGCGGCACGAACCTCGGCGATGTCGGACCTGTGATTCGGCATGGGGCTCCCCTCCCTTCTGCCGCCTTCCGCAACAAGGCAGCCCGGCAGGCTATCGCGCCTGATCATGCCCTGCCAACAGAGGCGCGACGGGTACGGAGGCCGGTCCGCGCCTTCGACTCGGGCACCGGTGTCGAGGCTGGGGCGCGATTGGCCCGTGCGGCCCCGGAGACACGAAGTGACACTGGCGTTCGACCTGTACCCTTCCGTCCGGTACATGATTCACGCGGTGGAACTCGTCTGGACGGTCCGGTCAGGGTGGTGTGCTCAGTAGGTCGACCGTCCGCTTCAGTCGCTGGCAGAAGAGGGCGTCGATCGCCAAGCCGGTTCGGACCTTGTCAAGCGTCAAACGAGAGCAGGCGGCGGCCGTGCCCGCTTGCTGTCGAAGCGGCCTCAGGCAGCGGAGGGGTGGTGCGCGATCAGTGCCCGCGCGAGATGTTCGGCGACTTCCTCGGCTCCGTCCTGCAGGGCCGCCAGGGTGACGGACTCGTCGGGCTCGGTACGCAGGGCGAATGACCTGCCGAAGCCAGCCAGACTGGCTGTGCGCCGTGACTGACGTGGGTCGAAGGTATCGATGCTGGTCATAGCGGGCTCCGACACGCCAGCAGCCACCACGATGCGGTCCTGCCTGATGATGTTCAACGAGCCGGTGAACTTGAGCAGTTCGGCGATTTGCTTGGGCAGGGCATTGGGATCGAGGATCGGCCCCATACTGTCCTGGGGGAGCAGGGCCCGGGTGGAGAGCTGGCCCGTCTTGTACAGGCGGACCTCTACGAGCTGGCCCGGACGGGGCGTGTCCCACGAACGGGGGCGGCTGGCCGGGACGGAGACGGCCATATGGTCCTGCGATCGGGAAGAGCTGAGGGGGACATCGTCCTCGACCATACCGGTGAGGCGCACACGGCCCGGCAGCGAGTGGCCGAGCGCCTCCAGTTCCCTAGCCGAGTAGCCAGCAGAGTCCAGTGGTAGGACGTGCAGTTCCAGAAGGGTGGTCACGCCGGCGGTCTGCAGGCCGCCTGTACCCTCCTCGAGGGTCCAGTGCAGGGCGGGTGGCTGGGCCAGCTTGGCGAAGGCCAGGGGGGACGGGCCCGACTCCAGCTCCCGGATCTTCCCGGCGACCTTAGGGAGCAGGTCCGCGGCCGTGCGGAAGCTGTCGCGGAATACGCCGGTGGCGTACGCCTCCACTACGCGTACGAACTCGTGCTGACTGGGCTCGAAGGTCACGTCCAGCTTGCGATAGACGAGGCGGGGCATACCTGCTTGCTGGGCTGCTACCCACTCGTCATGGGTTGCTGACTGCCCTGTCTCGGGGAACACGTGGCCGTAGTTCGGGCCTAGGAGAAAGAGGCACGCGTCGGCGGTCGACAGAGCTTTCAGGCAGGCTTCCCGGCTCGGCGTGGTCTGAGCTGAGAAGTCCTCGAACCGGACCGGGGTGTGACCGAGAGCGCGGACCAGCCCGTCAAGGGCGTCACGCTCCTCCTCCAGGCCCTTGCGGGCACTGCTGATGAAGATCCTCACGCTACGGTGTCTCCACTGCTGAGGGTTCTGCTGTGAGGCGAACCGGGTGGCTGGTGCCGGCATTCAACTGGGGGTTTGATGGCCGAGACGTCGGAAGAGGCGATACGCGCCTATTGGAAGGAGCACCGGGAGCAACTGCGGCAGTGTGAGACCCAGCGCTCCACATTGACGAACCTCCTGCTCATCGTCACGGCAGCCCTGAGCGGTCTGATCGTCCAGCAGAAGTTCACGCTGAACGTCATGCCTTTGTGCCTCTTCGTCGCGACGACTGGAGTCTACGGGGCTGTGGCGGTGGCCAAGTACTACGAGCGGGCCTCCTACCACCTCACCCAGGCACGGGCGTTGACCCGAGACCTGGCGGACCGGGGCGTGCTGGGGTCCGATGAAGGGCTCGCCCGAGCACGCGCGGCGCACTACCGCAAGTTTCCCCGGCTGCACCGCATTCGGCTTCACCGCCTGTGGGTAGGGCTGCACCTCGCTATAGCCCTGTACGGGCTCTCCCTCCTTCTCGTCTGTGTGATTGTCGCCTGACGACTCAGGGAGGAGGAGCCGCCTGAGCAGAGGCTGTCGCCCTGCCTGCGTGGATCCTGTGGTCCGCTCCGCTCCTTCGCGGCACCGCCAGGTTGTCTGCACAGCACTCCCCTGCTCTGAATCAGGGACCGCTCGCTAGTACGGCCATCAGCCGCCGCCCCTCCGCGGCGCTTAGACTCTCACCGTGGTAGGAGAGGACGCCCACTTAAAGGGAATCTCGGGAGCGAAGAGAGCCAAGCTCTACCTCGAGGGCACGATGCGGATCTGCGGGGCCTTCGCGAACACGGACTCGGACGCCTGGGCGAGGAAACTGACACTCGCCTGGCCGGAGGGCGGACAGACCTTCTCCTTCGACCTGGGCGGGTCGATGCGGGGCGCCCCGTACCATGGCGACCAGTTCTGCGCGGAGGTCAAGCACTATCAGGGGCCGGCGGACCAGGGCACTCACTTCGTCGAGTTCCTCGCCAAGTGCTACGTCGCGCACCAGGAGAAGTACCTCTTCGGCGATCACTACATGTGGATCACCTGGGCCCCGTTCAACGTGAACAATTGGTCGCAACTGCACGATCCGCAAAGGATCGAGTCCGCTGTCGTCCGGCACCGGCAACGCATCTTCGGTGACGTCTCCGAGGACGAGGCCAGGAAGAAGATCGACGCGATCGCGGTGCAGAGCGTGTCCGAGCGCGTGTGGCGCATCGTCCTGTCAGAAAAGCAAGAGGGCCTGCTACCCCTCACCGAGTGGCGGGCCATCCTGGCGCACGAGCTGACCCTAAAGGGGGAGTGGTGAACGCCGTCGCATCGTCGATCGCTGAGGCACTCGAGGCGGACGACCCGTACCGCTCGTTCGCCGAGATCAAACGACTCCTCGAACAGCACCTCCGGCAGATCAATCCGCAGATCCGGACCAGGCGCACCGGATACTACAACCACACCCACATGCCGGACCTGGTCATGCGATGGCCACACGACGACGACCTCAGCGACCGATACGTCTACCTGCGCAGCACGACGGACGCGGACGAGCTCGTATTCGACATCAGGCGCCTTGCTCGCCAGGACCGGCCCATTGTTCTGGCGCTCGGCGCCCTCCGCCCGTCCTTCGACGCCCGCGCCCTGGATTCGCTCGCGATCGACCACCACACCCTGGTGTTGGACCTGGCGGCTTTCGCGGAGCTGACCTCTGGCGAGTCGGCCGACGCCGCGTTGAGGCGTCTGATCGCGAACACCGTCATTGAAGGTGGCCAGGGTCTCCTTGACGAGCGCTCCGTGTCCCGGCTGGCCCGTGCCATGACGACCGGCGCGCAGGCAGCCCGCCGCGGTGAGCGTGGGGGGACTGAGGACGCGCTTGCCTTTGCCTCGGACACGCTGTCCCCACCGATCGCGCGCCGCCTGACGGCCTTCTTGGGTACCTTGTGGCGCGCTAGTGGTGCACCGGTAGCCGAGCTCGAACGCGCTCCCAGGTATCCGCAGCAACTGGACGAGTCGTCGCTCGATTACCTCCTCGAAGGCCAGGAGATCCCTGATGGGAACTTCTGGAGCCGTATCGCCCGTGAGATCACTCTGACCGATCTGCTGCGGCACGGCAGGATCACCGCCACCGACAATCTCCAGCACCTCATGCGCGCCGCGCTGAGCACATGGAACGCCCGGGTTTGCGGCGTAGCCCCCTCCTCCGTCGCCGCTCGCCGTGGCGCAGCCCCCCTGCACTGGACTAAGGGCGAGGGAGCCCTCAGCTTCGACGCGCCCGGCTTCGTTCTCACGCTCGCCCAGAAGGTCGACCACCTGACATCGTCGGCGGCACGGGCGGCGTACGAACTGCCGGCCCTCGACGAGGTCGGCAATCGTCTGCCGCTCCTAGAGCTGAGCCTCAAGGCCATCACGCTGGTCAACGGTGGCGGGAAGGTGGCGTACGAAGGAGAGGTGGGCGCTTTGCATGGGGACCGGCTCCGCCACCTCAGCGAATCCCTCGGACCGGGAACCCTGGTCAAGAATCTCGAAGCCCTACCGCCAAGTGGCGTACCGGTGAGGTACAACTTCTCCACCCGGACCGCCTCGGTAAAACCGCCCCGCGGCAGTGTCCCACTACTGGAGCTCGTGAACACGTCCATCCGACTCTTCACGGATCTATCCCGCGAGGAGGAGGAACGCCTCGTCGAGGTGATCCCGTCGGGCGGCCGCACCCTGCATGCCGGAATCGAGCACGACATGCCGGGGGCAGAGTCACCCGCCGACTGACCCGCGGTGGGTCCACTCCGCAGTGGGCATACCGATGCGCCCGGCCCTGGCCCACCGTCCGCCTGGAGGACCGACGCTCGGCTTTCGGTGAAGTGCTGTGCGGTCCACCCGCGCTGCTGGGTCGTGCCCATCTCCTGACCGGAGCCCGCACCCACTGCACCTAAGCGGCTTGCCTGAAGTTCTGCGCGTAACGCTTCGGTAGCCAGGGCGAGGCCCAGGGTGCGGCGGTGGTCAGCATCTGGGTGGGTGAGCGCTGCCGGAAGAAGGCGTGGACCTGACGCTGGCGGCCCGGCCAGGTGACGGCGGTGTTGGCGAGGTGGGCCTTCAGTGCGGCCCAGATACGCTCGACCGGGTTGTCGTGCGGGCTGTAGCGGGCGCCGAACAGCAGGCGCAGGCGGGGGTGGTCGGCCAGGTAGGTGGTCACCGCCTTCGCGTGGTGGATGCTGTCGTTGTCGCAGAGCACCGCGACGGCCGGGGCGTCGGGGTAGGCGGTCAGCAGCAGCTGGAGGAAGGCGATGAACGCGGCGGTATTGCGGCGGGAGAGGGTGTAGAGCCAGGCGCCGGTGGCCACTTCCAGGGCGCCGAAGACGGTGGTCTGCCGGTTCTTTCCCGGGGAGGCCACCTGCTGCCGCGTCCCGCGCGGGATCCAGCTCGCCCGGATGTGCGGCAGCAGGTGCAGGTGGGTCTCGTCCTCGGCCAGGGCCACCGACCCGGGCGGCAGGGCCCGCAGTTGGCGGCGCACGGCGGCCAGGACGCGCCGCCGGTCGGGGTCGCCCCTGGCCGTCAGGCGGGGCCGGCGCCAGGCGGCCTGCTCGCGAGTGCGCCGGTGGACGGTGCGCGAGCTGATCTTCGGCCGGCCCAGGCGGTGGTGAATCCGGCGGATCGTCCACGGGCCGGGGTGGGTCAGCAGCCGTCTGATGCGCTCGCCCAGTCTCGGCCCGCCGAGCCGGGGTCGTCCCGGCCGGGGGTGGTCGGCCAGGCCCGGGGCGCCGTCGGTGTTGTAGCGGTGGATCCAGCGGCGCACCGTGGCCGGGTGGCAGCCGAGCAGCTCGCCGATCTCGTCCGCGGTCAGGCCGGCCCCGGACAGCAGCACCATCACGACGCGGGCGGCCTCCCGCCAGCGGTGATGCAGCAGGTGGTACAGGTGCTGGTACGCCGGACCGGAAGGGTTGGCGAACACGGATGCCGGACGCATACCGACCTTGACCTCGCCGGGTTTGCCACGTTTTGGTCAACGTCGATGCAACACCCGGCGAGGTTTTCGTGCCATCGGGGCCGTCGCGCCCGGCCGACGCCGCCGCCGCCGCCGATTCCACGCAGAACTTCAGGTCATCCGCTTAGACGTGGCCCCCGGGCCGCCCGCAGGTGCAGCGGCCGATGACGAGCAGCCGGAGGCTGCCCTACCCGTCCTTACGCCGGCTACCGGCCCACAAGGCCATAGCCATTAGAGCGCTCCGCAAGAGAGTCGGCTTCTCGGCTTCCTGCCACTTCGCGAGCTGTTGCCACACCTCCGCCGAGTAGCCGGGGAGAGAGGCGGATGCCGCAGGGACCGAAAGCCGTTGGAAGTCATCTGCGGTGAGGGGCCTTGGAGAGCTGCTGCGCAGGATAGTGAGCTGTGACTCAGCCCTGGTTGGGCTCAACAGCAGGCGCGTCTCCCAGGCGCATCCTACTCGTCCGAGCCCCGATTGCCTGCCAAGTAGAGCCAGGCCGGTGAGCAGCCAGCGCACCGTTGCTGTGCACCATACGTGGTCGCCGATGCGGTAGGCGCTTACATCGCTGACGAGGTCCACCTGGGCGTAGGGCGTCGTAATCCAGGGGCCGGCACCGCCCATAAGGGGGCGTTCGCTGTCGTCCGAGTCGGGCCAGAGTGTTCCCAGGAAGGTGGGTGCGTCGAACGCGTGCATGCTCTCCACGTCGACACCCCACTTGGCACCCGCCTCCCGGGCGATGATCGATGCCACCTCGGGAGTACCCACCTGCTCCTGCACCAAGGCATCGTCCACCTCGGTGGGCTGAGTGAACTCGGCGACGACGGGGTCGAGGGATGCATAGTGCTTGAAACGATCCCCCAACTCCTGGATGTCCCGCCACAGTCTCGCCCGTCCCTTGTACGAGGAGCCGTCACCGAAGTCGTTCGTGTTCTTGCTGACGAAGTACACCGTCTCGTCTGGGTGCTCGCGCGCGTACTCGACGGCGGTCAGCCATATCGCGGCATCACGCGAGCCGGTCTTCACCGGCTTGTTCACCCCCTTCATCTCCAGCTGCTTGCATGGCGGGATGACATTTGCCTCCCGGTAGGCAGCCTCTTGCAGTACCGACGCGCTCGGAGGCAGCACCTCCAGGATGGCGGCGAAAGCATCCCGCCAGTACCGCCGCACCTTCTCGGTTTCGAGAGGCTGCATGACGGCGTTGGTCTCCCAGGGCGTGATCAAGCGCAACGCCTTGTGCGCGTGGAACGCGGCGTCGTACTTCTCCTGGTACTTCAGCGCCCGTTGCGCGGCCAGCTCCTCCATGACCGTCCACGGGACGGCGACGCCTTGCACCCCCGTCGCCCGGATGGTCTTGAGCAGGTCGACACTCGCGTTGTCAGGAGAGACACCCCACAGCATGTTCGTGTCCAGGATGATCAAAGTAGGTGGCTCCGTCCCCGGGCGGCGTGCAGCAGGCGGGACAAGCCTCCCAGGCCCGGAGCGGCCTCGTCAGCGAATTTCGATCACACTGCCCCTTCAACGGCGAGCCTCTCGTACGCACTGGGCGCACCGACGTGACGCCACCGACGTGAGGCTCCGTACCGGGGGAGGCGCTGCGTAGGTAGGCATGACGCGCCAGATTGTCGGCGCCGAATCGATGTAGGGCCGTGACGCTCATTTGACGCTCCGGGCGCCCGGCGGCCCTCATTCGGGACCCACATGCATCTCTGACCTGCGGCTTTCCTGCCTGTGTCCAAGCCGACATCTTTCCGATGACGTCGCACGTGGAGTGCGTGGCAGTTCTTGAGCCTGCCGTGAAGGGTGCTTGACCTGCGGCTTTGTGGCGCAGGCGGGTCGACCGACCTGTTTCTCGCCATGCAGCGGGTCGAATGGATGGATCGATCCTGAAGGTTGCCTGACCTGCGACTTCTTGAGGGAGCCGGCCGCTTCGGCGGCGCTTTCAGGGGTTCTTTCGAGGAATCTTGACGCTCGGCTGACGCTCGCTTCGGGGCTCTGGGCGTTACTGGGGCCATCGCGGGGTGATCTCGGTATCTTGCACCACACCGGGCAGCTCAGTTCTCGGAGTGCGAAAGTCAGTAACCGAGTGGGGCCACCCGCACGGCACCGAGGCACACGACACGGTCGTCCTGGTCGTCGCCGAACTCGCCGCGAACGCCGTCCTCCACGGCCGCGTCCCGGGCGGGGCTTCGCCCCGTCCCTTTCCCACGACGAGAGTCTGGGCGTCGTCCGAATCGAGGTGACCGACATTCACCCCACGCGGCTGGCGCGACAGGCTCCCGATCCGGACGAGGGCAGATGCCACAGACTGCCTTGTCGATGCGCTCGCCGCCGACTGGGGCGTACGCGACAGCCCCGGCCCGGCAAGACGGTCTGGCGGAGTGCACGACGGCGCCCCGTTTCATCGGCCCCGTCGGGGCCAGCAGCTATGGCGTTCGGTTGACCGGACGGTCGGCCCCGAAGCCACGCCCAGGGCATTACGCACCTGGGCGTGGCGGTATTACGGTTGCTCTCCGAGCGGTGCCCTGACCGCTTTCGAGGGGGAAACGGTCGTCGCACAGGGCATCGGGGGTGAGGGGAGCCGCCGTGCAGGCGCTGTATGCCGTCAGTTTCGACATCCGGTCCGCCCAGGAGCAGCCGGGCCACGTCTACGAGAGCCTTCGCGGCCATCTCGCCGACTGGCTCGGCCACCACGGACGTGTACCGGCACCGTCGGCGACCGAACTCGACAGGGATGGCCGGGCGGTGCTCGCCGGCAAGATTCCCGGCCACGGTGACCGCACAGTGAGCTGGACCGTGGCGGGCGACGAACTCACCCGCGCCCTGCGCATGACCATCCACCAGCCGCTGTCTACGGGACCGGCCCAGTTTGTCACCCGGGTCACGGTCTCCCAGTCGGGGGAAGGCGGCGGGCTCAGGATCGTCATGGGCAGGGAGATCCCCGACGGCTGGATAGCGCCGGTGCAGGATCCGCCGCTCAAGCGCCCCAACCTGTTGCGGGCGGTGCTCGGCGACGAGCAACTTGAAGTGCGGGTGCTGAGCCAGCTCGCCACGGGGCGATACGAGAGGATCCGGGAGGAGAGTCACGCTGACGTACTCCTCGACGTCCTGGCGCTGCGCACGCGCCTCCCCATTCTCCTGATGCACCCCAGGGACCAGGCGGGATGGAGCGCGGCGGCCGATGCGTCGGGGCAACTCGCGGGCCTGGCCCAGGTGGTGACCCTGAACTACGTGACCGCACAGGCCGTCCGCCGGGCCCACGAGCAGGTGGCCGTACCCAGCGGTGGCGCCCGGCTGGTCTGGCCCGACCTCGGCCTGGAGCACCCCGCCTACTCACGGGAGGAGGTGTCTCAGACGTCCTTCGTGGAACGGCGGCTGATGCCGTCGCTCGCCCATCTCTCTGTCATCGCCCGCGGCAGTGACACGGCGTGGGAGCGTGCGCGACAGGCGTCGTACCGCGCGGGAGCCCGCAGGGCGGCGGAGCAGTTGTCGCGCGCCCAGGCCGCCGGAGACACGACCGCCGAGCTCGAAGCGCTGCAGAAGCGTGTCCGGCAGCTCGAAGAGGACGCCACATCTTGGGAGGACATGGCACAGAGCTGCATGGAGGAACGCGACAAGGCGCGAGACGATGCCGCCACCGCTGAGGCCCTGCGTCAGGACCGGGACTACTGGAAGAACGAGTACCTAAACCTGTCGAAGGGCGGGAGCGGGCAGGCGGCCACATCGGACGCGTGGAGCGAGATCCCTCCTCTGGGAACGGACGCCGTACCCACTTTCGAAGCTCTCGTTAAGGCATCAGAGGAGCACATCGTGTTCACGGCGAGAGCGGCGCGCACCTGGAAGGACTCCCGCTACCCGTACCCCCAGGAGATGACCGACCGGCTGACCGCCCTTGCGCAGGCTGCGACGGACCTGTACTCCAATTCCGGCAGGATGCCCAGGCTGGCCCAGTGGTTTTACGACAACCACGGACTGAAATTCGCGCCCAACGACGAGAAACTCAGCAAGGACAAGGACAAGCGCTACTTCATGTTCAACGGAAAGCGTTGGGACGGACTGCCGCACATCAAGGTCCGGGACGCCGTCTCGCCCAATGAGGTCGGACGCATCTACTTCGCCCTCGACTCCGAGGAGAAGCGGTTCATCGTGAACCATGTGGGACTGCACCTGTAGCCGGCCCCGGCGGGCACCTTGCATCCGTGGGCACTCATGGTGACCACTCTGGCACTGTACGGTACGGCGGATTTCAGCGCGCAAGCCCCGCCTCACCGCGAGCCCTCATTTGGACGTGATCAGTCGATGTGCGGATCATCGGACTCTTCGAGGAGACGGGTCGCGAGGTGGTCGGCCCACTCCACGGCCCAGGAGCGGAGAGCGGTGATGGTGGCGTCATCGAGCCCATAGGCGGCAAAGGCTTCATCGTCGGTCCACTCGGCGCCCGTGAGGTTCGACTGCAGATCCTCGCGCTCGAAGCGGCCGCGGGCGTGGCGGCGGCCGAACTCTTCGAGCTCGGCACTGGTCCAGCGGCGGGAGGCTGCGAACACGTCGATCAGGTCGCGGGGCGCTCCGCGGTCGGCGAGGGCGCGGACCTTGGTCCCGATCACGTCCTCCTCCGCGAGGACGGGCCCGTACGGGCTCTGGGCGACCGGCCGCCAGAAGATCTCCTTGAGGATGTCGACTTCGCATTCTTGGCCGGTGGCCGGGTCGGTCACGGTGAAGCGGGCGGACAGCGGGGCGGTCTCCAGCGCGTGCACCTTCCAGCCGCGGGCTTCCAGTCCGGCGCGGAGCGTGGCGGCGATGTCGGCCATGGGCGCCGGGTTCTCGGTGGCGACGTCGAGGTCCTGGCTGGGGCGGTTCACGAGGCGGTGTGCCCGCACGGCGTATCCGCCGGTGAGAACCAAGGGATACGGGGAGCCGAGCGCGAGCACATCCGCCAGGAGCCGCGTGTGCAGCTCCGGCATGTCCGTCACGCGGCTGCCCGGGCGCGGGACGCGAGCTGAGGGAAGGCGTCTTCCCATACGGCGCGCACGCTGCGGCCGACGAGGGTGCGCAGCACCGGCCACAGCTGGAGGAGCAGGTCCTGGTCGAGGTAGCGGGGCAGGTCGTCGTGCAGGCCCTCGTGCAAGACGGTGCGGTACAGGCCCATACGCTGGCGCGGCTTGCCCAGGTCGTACGAGGTCATCCCGGACCAGGCCAGGTGCAGCGGCAGATCCACGACACCGTGTGTCGGCCCGCGCAGCTCGTCCAGCGACTCCGGCAGACGGCGACGGAACTTCTCCCGGTACAGCGCGAGGTCCTCGGCGTCCGCTCCCGAGACGTTCCTTGGGGTGGGTGCGGGGTGCTGTGGGCTGGAGGGCATGACTCCATTATGGCGGCCGGAGACGTTGCGAGTGTCATGATGAGCGAGCTGGCGTCCGGAGCGAGCGGGGACGGATCTCCTGGTGAGCTGGTTGCCGCAGTCTGCTATTCCGTGAGCGGTGCTCACTCCTGGCAGTCCGCCGGGCGCTGGTCCCGTCCTTGGGGGTCGTCCGTCCAGCGGGTTAATGCGTATGGCGGCAAGCATCTGTAGGACTTTCGAGAGGCGGGGCAGAGGGGCCGCTCGCCTTCGGTGATTCGCACACTGTGCATCGCTGCGATGACGGAATGAAGGAAGGATTCCAGCACCCCGGTAGTAAATCGGGAATGGCGTCCCGAGAGCGCCTTCCCGCCTGAGGGGCGGTCAAGGGGGGCTCTGGAGGTCTCTTCCCGACCAACATCCGCCCCTCTTTTCCCAGCGGTCACGGAACGCGCCGTCCGTGCCCCTCGCGCGCCCCCCGTGCGCACTGAGGCGGTCCTTTCGCCTCCAACAAGCTGTGTCTGCGGTGATCCACCGTCCGCGTCCACAGCTTGGAGGGGACAAGGTGCCGGAGGAGTGGATACGGACTCTCGTGTCGGACTTTGGGTCCGAGTGCAGGGAGCGTCTGCGGGTCAGCGACACGGAGGCGTCCATCAGCTTGCCGGTGGCGAAGCTGGTGGAGACATTCGGGGCGCGCTGGAAGCTGCGTCCTCGCCTTCATCCTGAGTATTCCTTGCCCGAGGCCCGGGTGCGTCCGGATTACGCGGTGGAGACATCGGGGCGCATCACCGGGTTCCTCGAGCTGAAGGCCCCGGGGCACGACGTCACGCCTGACGGCTTCACGAAGCGGGACCGGGAGCAGTGGGAGCTGATGCGCCGACTGCCGAATGTGCTGTATAGCAACGGTCACACCTGGTGCCTGTACCGAGGCGGGTCGCGGCCTCTGCGCACGGTTCGGCTCGAAGGTGATCTGTACCGGTCCGGCAGCCGGTTGCGTATCAGTGCAGCCGATGGAGGGGCGTTTCGGGATCTGTTGCGGGAATTTCTCGGGTGGCAGCCCCGACGCATCACGACTGTTGGCCAGTTGGTGTCGTCTATCGCTCCGCTGTGTCAGTACTTGCGCGAGGAGGTGCTGGAGCAGCTCGCCCTCGAACGCAGAACGCCAGACGGTACTCGCAGCCGACGACTTGTCCCCAAGCCGTTCACCGCCTTGGCACACCACTGGAGCAAGGTGCTCTTCCCCTCAACCGATGGGCAAGACCCCGATCACCTCTTCGCCGACCGTTACACCCAGACGATCGCCTTCGCCCTGCTGCTGGCCCGTATCGAGAACGTACCGCTCGCCGACCGCAACTTCGTTGATGTTGCACATGAGTTGAAGGCAGAGAACACGGTCATGGGTCGAGCCCTGCAGTTGCTGACGGAGACGGTGGACGCCGAGTTCGCCCGCCGAATCGACACGCTCGTGCAGGTCATCGACGCTGTCGACTGGGAGGCGATCCGAGCACGGACGCCCGACGCCCACGTTCATCTCTACGAGGATTTCCTCCAGGAGTACGACCGCGATCTGCGTAAACGCTCCGGCACGTACTACACCCCGCCCCGTCTGGTGAAGGAGATGGTTCGCTTCACCGACGCAGTGCTGCGTACCCGCCTGGGCTGTGTGGAGGGCTTCGCCGACGAGCAGGTGACGATCGTCGACCCTGCGATGGGCACCGGCACGTTCCTCAGCGAGATTATCGACAGGGTCGCCGAAGAACGCTCCCGCCGCGGGGAGGGTTTCCGCGGCGAAGCGGTGGAACAGCTGGCGGGACGGCTGATCGGCTTCGAGCGTCAAATGGCCGCCTACGCGGTCGCCCAGATGAGAATCACCCAGACCCTCCGTAAGCAAGTCACCGACACTCAACTCGGCGATCTGCGGCTCCATCTCGCCGACACCCTCGCAGACCCCTACGAGAGGGCCACGCTCTTCACGTTCCTGCCCGATGGCGATCCTCTGGTCGAGAACACCCGCAAGGCGGACTGGATCAAGCGCGAGCAGAAGGTCACTGTCATGATCAGTAACCCCCCGGACCGGGAGAGAGCCGAGGGGGAGGGCGGTCAACGTCGCTTCCGTAGTGTGATCTTGGTCGGGTAGGGTCCTGATCTTGTGGCGAGCGGGCACATAGCTGGTGAGACGTATCCCGAGCGGACGC